>NZ_LOCO01000007.1:155152-181795 GCF_001574445.1 Marinobacter excellens LAMA 842 | reverse complement strand
GAGACGCGCCACTGTTCCACCAGGGACCACGGCCATTCGTTGCGCTCATCCAAGCCCGTTGCTCCGTCAGACCGAGCCGCATCAGATTGCGCGCCCGGGTGTGGGCCCGCTTCCATTGCTGCCATAGAATCAGGCGAAGTCGCCGCCGTAGCCAGCCATCCAGTGCCTCCACCGAGCGTTTCGAGGCCGTTAGGCGATAGTAATTCGCCCAGCCTCGGAGAACCGGGTTCAACTTCTGGATAGTTGTCGTCAGCGACTGCCCGCGAGATCGCTTAAGCAGCGGACGCAGCTTGGTCATGAAGGCCTTCAGGCTCTTCGGTGCAACTCTCAACCTTACCTGCCCTTGATGCCAGCTTACGCTGTACCCCAGAAAGCTTCGGCGCCAGGGGCGGTCCACCGCACTCTTGTCTGTGTTCACTTTCAGGCGCAGCCGCGCTTCCAGGAAGTGGGTGATACTGGTCATGACCCTTTCGCCGGCTCTTTTGCTGCTCACGTAGATGTTGCAGTCGTCCGCATATCGGCAGAACCGGTGGCCCCGGCGCTCCAGCTCCCGGTCCAGCTCGGTCAGGAGCACATTGGAGAGCAAGGGCGAGAGGGGGCCACCTTGCGGCGTGCCTTCCCGTCTCGGGCTGACCAGTCCACCTTCGAGCATGCCGGCTTGCAGGTAACGTCGGATCAGGGTGAGTATCCGTCGGTCGGTGATGCGACGAGCCAGCAGGCCCATCAGCACATCGTGGTTGACCCGGTCAAAGAACTGGGCCAGATCCAGATCGACCACCCAGCGGTGGCCGTCATTGATGTGCCGTTGCATCGCCTTGACCGCCTGGTGGGCACTTCGACCAGGGCGGAACCCATAGCTGTGATCCGAGAAGGTCGTCTCCAGCGTTGGGCTTAGCGTTTGGTGAAGCGCCTGTTGGATCAGGCGATCCTGCACCGTCGGTATACCCAGTATCCGTTCGCCGCCTTGCGGCTTGGGGATGCTGACCCGGCGGACCGGTTGAGGATGGTAATTTCCGGCCAACAGTCGCTCACGCAGCGTTGGCCAGTGCTGTTGCAGGTGGCGCTTAAGGGCGGTTACCGGCATCTGATCGACACCGGCGGCTCCCTTGTTGGACACCACCCGCTGATACGCTCGCATCAGGTTCGGGCGCTCAAGCACCTGTTCCATCAGCGCATTCGGCTCCGCGTTCGTCCACGAGTGAGCCCCCGCGTCTGCCTCGACACGGACTTCAGTACCTGCCGGGTTCCGCCCGACCCCTTCCTGAATGCCCTGACCCATCCGGGTCGCTTCTGTCTTCATAAGCACTTCACGAGAACTCACCGCCTACTGGCGGCCAACCATGTTCAGTCCTTCAGTACGCGGTGACGCACCTACTATGACCTCGGCTGAGTTCTGGCTCCCCATCCCCACCCCTCGCGGGGTAAGTAGCACAAAGGCAGAGAACCAGACTTCCCAGGGTAAGACGCGTGACCTTCACACTTATGCCCGCCGCATTTACGTCCACACCTTCCGTGCAAGTATCGGGCTTTGACGATATTGGCCGCCTTGCCCGGTGTGACCGCCTCGTATGCGATTCCTGTTCGTCGGGCCAGTGCTTTGCCTGCGGCTTCCTTCAGATTCCACCTCGCGGTGGACACCCTTGCCGTCCGGCTAGTGGTTCCCCTTGCCGGGCCCACAGGGGACTTGCACCCCCAAGTCATCCGGCCAGCACCACCTGTACCGGAACAGCGCCCGTCAAGGCGCTACGCGCCATGCCTGGCGCACCAAAAAAAGGGCTCCCCGCAGGGAGCCCTTATCAGATCACTGAATAGTATCAGTGACTGCTGTTACCGCTCGATATGCTGGTACTCGCCAGCATCGTTGGTCGCCATGCTGACGACAACGATGGCGATGAAGGCAGCAATGAAGCCAGGGATGATTTCATACACGCCCGGACCACCCATGAAGCTTCCGTTCCAGCCCATGGAAATCCATACCATCACCGTACCGGCACCCACGATCAGGCCGGCCAAGGCGCCAGCACCATTAGTGCGGGACCACATCAGGCCGAGGATGATCAGCGGGCCAAAGGCAGCGCCGAAGCCGGCCCAGGCGTTACTGACCAGCGCCAGAACTTGCGAGTTCGGATCAGAAGCAATCACCGCAGCGACTAGACCAACAGCCACAACACACGCCCGGCCGATGTTTACACACTCCTTGTCGGAAGCTTCTTTGCGCAGGAACAGGCGATAGAAATCTTCGGTCAGGGATGAGGAAGCCACCAGCAGCTGACTGGAGATGGTACTCATTACCGCTGCCAGCAGGGCTGCATACAGGAAGCCGGTGATCAGCGGATGGAACAGCAGGTCCGCCAAAATGATGAAGATGGTTTCCGGGTCAGCCACGTCCATACCGTTACGGATAGCATAGGCCCGACCGAAAACGCCCAGGGAGATGGCGCCAATCAGGGAGATGGCCATCCAGGACATGCCGATGTTACGGGCCACAGACACTTCGTGCACGGTGCGGATTGCCATGAAACGCACAATGATGTGCGGCTGGCCGAAGTAACCCAGACCCCAGGCGACCGCTGACAGCCAGCCAACCAAGGTTAGCCCCTCGGTCCAGGACAGCAGGGTTGGATCAACACTGTTCAGGGTTTCAGAAGCCTGGCCGAAGCCGCCGCCACCTTCGCCGAACAGCACTACCGCTGGCATGAGCACCAGGGCCAGCATCATGATGCAACCCTGCACAAAGTCGGTCATGCTTACAGCCAGGAAGCCGCCAACCACGGTGTACGCCAGAACGACACCGAGAGTGATCACGATACCTACGCCATAGTCGCTCAGACCGCCGAAGTTGAAGATGCCGGAAAACGCACTTTCAAACAGCTTGCCGCCTGCAACCAGACCAGATGCCGTGTAGACCGCAAAGAATACAACAATAACAATCGCCGATACCGTGCGCAGAGGCAGCGCCTTGGTAGGGAAGCGGTTTGCCAGAAAGGCAGGTATGGTCAGGGCATTACCGTAGTGAACAGTTTGTTCACGCAATCTGGGTGCAACAATCACCCAGTTGATGAACGCGCCCACAAACAGGCCGATACCGATCCAGGCGTCCGCCAGGCCGGTAACAAACAACGCCCCGGGCAAGCCCAGAAGCAGCCAGCCACTCATGTCGGAAGCACCGGCCGACAAGGCCGCTACTTTGGGGCTGAGCCCACGTCCACCCAACATATAATCTTCAGCTGTCGCCGAGGCTTTCCGCATGGCGTAAACGCCAATGCCGATCATAATCGCAAAATACGCAAATAGACTGATCCAAACGCCAATAGCCATAAGGCTCCTCCGGTTTATTGAGTCGGACTGAGTCCGCTCTTAAGGCACAGGTACCACATCACTGTTGGTTGACTGGCCGTTGTTCTTGTTTACCCAAAATCCATCCGAATTGGAGCGAGGCAAGCCCCCGCACAGCCACTCCTTCACTATAGTTATTATTCACACCTTTACGACCAGGATTGCCGAGCAAAAAGTGCGATTCTACAGATGCATTAAGTTAGTATTACTACGGACCTACGGCTTACAAAATCCTACGATTCTTTTGCATAATCCTACGGGACTACCGAATTTACCGCCCAGTTCAGGCAACACTTTCATTAATCTGCAATCTGGAGGGTGTTGTGCCCTTGTATTTGCGCAACGCATTGGTCAAGGCACTCTGGGAGGAGAACCCGGTTCGGTAGCTTATTTCCGACACCGAGAGAGACGATGAAGCAAGCAGGTGAGCGGCCTGCTCAAGGCGGGTCTGCAGCAGAAACTGATGAGGGGTTATGCCCGCCACCTCCCGAAAAACCTCATGGAATCGACTGACACTGAGGCACGCCTCACTGGCCATTTCCTCGACAGTAATTTTTCGATGCAGGTTGGCCAGGATATAACGTCGGATCACCTCTGGGCTGATGCTTGCCCGGCTGGAAGACTGGACCTGACGGTCCACAATGCGGTCCGCCATGCAGTAAAGAATACTCGAAGCCAGATGCTGCTGCAGGGTGAGGTTGTCTGGCGCGCGGTCAAATTCACCGGCGGTAAACTGGACCAGCCCCTGTAACCGGCTGTCCATCTGCAGGGTGCGCGGCTTCTCGAAAAACCGCATCATCCGTTCGTAATCCGCATGGGCCGGCGTATTGATAGCTGGGGTGAGCGGGTCAAGATTGATCACCAGAACGTGGTTCTGATCATCGCCACAGTAATCGTGGCTTGCCTCAGTGGGCACAACACAGGCTTTCCAGGTATCCAGGTGAGCCCCGGTGCCACCGACACTCAACTCAGCCTCTCCCCTCACCCCGATGACAATCTGGTGGTGTTCGTGCCGATGCTGGTGAGCGGCGATGGGAAGCTTGAGAAGTTTTGCGTTGAGCATTAATGCTGCCGGCCGTTAACTGAGAATGTACATCAATTAAAGCAGAACATTACAAAAAGTGCACGAAATCGACGCAACTATGGCCGTACTCCGGTTAATCAGGCGGATTCCGCCATTTTAACCAGGGCAGCCAACAACGCCGACACACTGGCCGATACCTGCTCCAGCGGCAATGCTGCATTAACCACATGGTAGTTGCCAGGCATCGCCGTAGCCCGCGCCAGGTAGGTATCGCGAATGCGCTGGAAAAAGGCCAGGGTTTCCTGTTCAAATCGGTCGAGCTCTCCCCGCTTTTTCGCCCGGGCCATACCGGTTTCCACGGGCGCATCCAGCAGGATGACGTGGTCTGGCCGTACCTCACCCTGAACCAGGGTTTCCAGCAACGCGATACGCTCGGCGGGCACACCCCGGCCGCCGCCCTGATAGGCAAAGGTGGCATCGGTGAAGCGGTCGCACAGTACCCACTGCCCCTTGTCGAGGGCCGGAAGAATCCGGTTATGCAGGTGCTGGGCCCTCGCTGCGAACATCAACAGCAATTCTGTGGTTTCATGAACCGGCTCTTCCCGGGGCGACAACAACAACTCCCGAATGTTTTCCGCCATAGGCGTGCCACCAGGTTCACGAGTGACGATAAAATCGACGCCGAGGTCCTTGAGGGTGTTCGCAGCGTTTTCCAGCTGTGTGGATTTGCCAACGCCCTCGGTGCCTTCGAAGGTAATAAAACGGCCTCTGTTGTGCATCATTCTTCCCGGCTGTTGTTCAGGGTTCCCGGTGCCGGAAACGAGCGATAGCCCTCACGGCGATTCAACTGATACTCCCTGACCGCTTTCTGGTGCTCCGCCAGGGTTCGGGAGAACTTGTGGCTACCATCACCACGAGCAACAAAGTAGAGGGTATCGCCGTCCTCCGGGTGCAAAGCGGCGTGCACAGAGTCCCGCCCGGGCAGCGCAATCGGTGTGGGCGGAAGACCGTTGATTCGATAGGTGTTATAAGGGGTGTAGGTCTGAAGGTCGCTGCGGCGGATACGACCCTGGTACTGATCCCCCATACCGTAGATAACGGTGGGATCAGTCTGCAGCCGCATGCCTTTGTGCAGTCGCCGCACAAACACACCCGCCACTTCCCCACGCTCCCAGGGCACACCGGTTTCCCGCTCAACGATAGAAGCCATGATCAGAGCTTCATAAGGGGTATCGTAAGGCAACCCTTCGGCCCGGTTCTGCCATTCTTCCTCAAGCACACTCACCATACGACTGTGGGCACGCTTGAGAATATCCAGGTCAGACTCGTTGGAGCTGAACATGTAAGTGTCCGGAAAAAACCAGCCCTCCGGGTGCTGGTCTTCAGCACCCACCGCCGCCATGACGTCTTCATCAGACCAGTCAGTGGTGACCTTTTTAAGCCGTTCAGAGCGCGCCAGCGCAGCGCGCATGTCCCGGAACGTCCAGCCTTCGATAAACTGTACCGACCACAGCTTTACCTTGCCTTCAACCATAGCGTCTACCATGGCGACTGGTGTCATTCCGGGCAAGAATTCGTAGTCACCCGCCTTGATCCTGGTCTGGTCGGGGTAGAGGCGGCCATAGAGCCTGAGCCAGAGGGCATCCGACACATAGCCCGCATTCTCCAACTGGCGGGCCACTCGGCTGAATGCTGTGCCTGTTGGCACTTTAAACAGCACCGGTTCTTCCAGCGCAACGGGTTGCTTCAGGGTTTGCAAACCCTGCCAGGCCCACAAGCCACCGCCGGCAGCAGCGAGCACGAATACAGCAACAACGATCAGTAACTTCTTGAACACGCGAATCAATCCAGTCTTGCCGGTGAACCGACGATTGTCGCAAGTCGCTGGTCAACAGGCAAATCGTGCCCGGCCAGATTGCGAACCGGCACCACCCCGACAACACTGTTGCTGAGCCAAAGCCCCTGACAGCTGCCGCCCAACAGTGTATCAAGCGTCAGTGGCATCTCCCGGAATTCGTGGCCGGCAATTCTCAGCCGGTCAAGCACGTAACGACGCATCACACCCGCAACCGCCAGGGTTGAAGCGGGCGGTGTCAGCCATACGTCTTCAAACAGCATGAACAGATTGGTCCGGGTGCCTTCCACCACATGGCCATCACGATTGCTCATCAGCACCTCAAAGACATCCCCTTGAAGCTCCCTGGCCGCCATCACCTGCTCAAGTCGGTTCAACGACTTGATCCCGGCCAGAAGCGGGTTCACTGTCAGCGGAACACGGGAGAAGTCGGCCACCACACCTTCCGGCCCGGGAACACTGGGGAAAGCGGAATGGGACACAATGAGAGACGGCTTCATGCGGGGCTCCGGGCGGTAGCCCCGCCCGCCCGAACCACGGGTGAGGGTCAGTTTGAGCACCCAGTTTAAGGACGGGTACAGGCCGGAATATCGTTCCAGGGCGCGAGCGCAGGCTGCCTCAAGTTCCGGGCGCGCCACCGGGATGGCAAGCCGGCCGGCATCACGGACCATCCGGTCAAGATGATAACCCAACAGGCTGGCCTTACCGCCCATGATGGCAATGGTCTCGAACAGACCATCGCCGTAGGCAAGGCCCCGGTCTCCCGGTGGAACACCACCGTCTTCAGCCCAATACAGATCAAACACGGTAGGGTCAGTCTTCGTAACGACTTACAATCAGCGTGCCGTTGGTGCCGCCAAAACCGAACGAATTCGACAGAGCAATCCGAACGTCCGCCTCTCGGCTCTTATGCGGCACCAGGTCCAGATCACAGCCCTCGTCTGGCTCGTCCAGATTGATGGTCGGCGGCAAAACCCCGTCGCGCACGGCCAGTATCGAGAAAATGGCTTCGACAGCGCCAGCGGCCCCCAGCAAGTGGCCGGTCATGGACTTGGTGCTGCTCATGGCAAGCTTGTGTGCGTGCGCACCAAACACCGACTTGACCGCTGCCACTTCCGCTACATCCCCGACCTGGGTGGAGGTGCCATGGGCATTGATGTAGTCAACCTGTTCCGGTTGCAGACCTGCGTCACGGATGGCGTTAACCATGGACCGGCCGGCACCTTCGCCACTGGCGGGGGGCGCCGTGATGTGATGGGCATCATCGCTCATGCCAAAACCGATCACCTCGCCATAGATGGTGGCTCCGCGAGCCCGAGCATGCTCCAGCTCCTCCAGCACCACCACCCCGGCACCGTCACTCAATACGAAACCGTCACGGCCCTTATCCCAGGGACGACTGGCTTTTTCCGGCTCATCGTTACGGGTTGATAACGCACGGGCCGACGAAAAGGCCGCCACGCCAGAGCGGGTTGTTGCCATTTCCGAGCCACCAGCCAGCATCACATCAGCATCGCCATAGGCGATGGTCCGGGCAGCGTAGCCAATATTATGGGTGCCGGTGGTGCAGGCGGTGACAATGGCAATATTCGGCCCCTTGTAACCAAAGCGAATGGCAGCGTTGCCAGAGATCATGTTGATAACAGAGGCGGGCACAAAAAACGGAGACACCTTGCGGGGGCCGGATTTCTCCATCTGGATCACGTTCTTCTCGATGTACTCCAGGCCACCGATGCCGGATCCGATGGCAATACCAACCCGCTCCTTGTCGAGATCGCCAAACTGCTCCAGGCCACTGTCATCAACCGCCTGCTGGGCAGCAATCAGGCCATAATGAATAAAAGCATCCAGTTTGCGCGCTTCCTTGCTGGACAGGTAGGGTTCAATATCAAGATCCTTGATCGCACCTCCAATACGGGTGCCATAGTCAGTTGCATCAAACCGATCAATCAGCCCGATACCGCTGCGCCCTGCCCGGATGGCAGCCCATGACGACTGTACATCATTCCCCACCGGAGACAGCATTCCCATGCCCGTGACAACAACCCGTCGTTTACTCATAACCCTGTTCACCCGATTATTCCGTGTAACATCCAAACACTGAGACTTTCGTTCCACCAATAAAAAAGCCGTCCTTCATCAACCCCAAAGGACGGCTTTAGCCTGGCTATCTGATCAGCAGAGTATCAGGTGTGCGCGACGATGTAGTCGATCGCGTCCTGAACCGTGCCCAGCTTTTCGGCCTCTTCATCAGGAATTTCAGTCTCGAATTCCTCTTCCAGGGCCATAACCAGCTCAACAGTGTCCAGTGAGTCAGCGCCAAGATCCTCTACAAAAGAAGATGTGTTCTGAACCTCGGACTCTTTCACGCCCAACTGTTCACAAACAATCTTCTTAACGCGCTCTTCAACTGTACTCATAATGTCCTCACTTTATGTGTCAACCAAGCAACTCTATGGCTGCCAGTTTAGTTTAAACCCTACCTGCAAACAAGCAGGGATTCTGTCAAACATGTTGTGCGACAAGGGGTTGCACATCAGCCCGCAACGAGCTTAACCCATGTACATGCCGCCATTCACATGAATGGTTTCTCCGGTAACGTAAGCAGCGCCTTCCGAAGCCAGGAACGCCACCACCGAGGCAACCTCCTCCGGTGACCCGAGGCGACCAGCCGGTATGATTTCCAGCATAGCCTCACGCTGCTTATCGTCCAGTTTTTTGGTCATATCCGTGTCAATAAAACCGGGCGCCACGCAATTGGCGGTAATGCCACGGTTGGACATCTCTTTCGCCAGGCTACGAGTGAAACCCTCCACCCCGGCCTTGGCTGCACAATAATTACCCTGCCCGGGGTTGCCCATACCGGCCACCACCGAGCTGATGTTGATAATCCGGCCCCAACGGGCCTTGGCCATGCCGCGAAGCACCGCCTTACTGGTGCGATACACACTGGAAAGGTTGGTTTCCAGCACGGCAGCCCAGTCATCGTCTTTCAGACGCATCAGCAGGTTATCACGGGTGATACCGGCATTGTTGACCAAGATCGCAGGCGCACCGGATTGTTCAGTCAACTGCTTCAGGCCCGCTTCAATACTTTCCGGTTCGGCTACGTTCATCACGATGCCATAACCCTGGTAGCCGGCTTCTTTCAGTCCACTGGTGATGGCCTCTGCGCCGGCTTCACTGGTCGCGGTACCAATGACTTCTGCACCCTGCCGGGCCAGCTCATGGGCAATGGCTTTCCCAATACCACGGCTTGCACCGGTAACCAGCGCAACCTTGCCTTCCAAAGACATAAACAACTCCGTTTATCAGGACTGGCCGAATGCCGCCAGGGCGCCGGCCAGAGAATCGGGATCTTCAATACCGTGCACCGGCAAACCGCGCTCAATCCGCTTGATCAACCCGGCAAGCACTTTACCAGCACCGCATTCAACCGCAACCGTCACTCCTTCATCACTGAGCGTGCGGATCGAGTCCGTCCACAACACAGGAGAGTATAGCTGCTTCAGCAGATTGCTCTTGAGCGTGTCTGCGTCTTTGACAACAGTAGCATTCACATTCTGGACCACC
This sequence comes from Marinobacter excellens LAMA 842, assembly GCF_001574445.1. Taxonomy (NCBI): domain Bacteria; kingdom Pseudomonadati; phylum Pseudomonadota; class Gammaproteobacteria; order Pseudomonadales; family Marinobacteraceae; genus Marinobacter; species Marinobacter excellens. The sequence continues at coordinate 172,007 of NZ_LOCO01000007.1, read as the reverse complement.
GGGATGACAGCATCGTTAAACCGGACATCTTCCAGGGCTTCGGCCAACTGTTCGGCAGCACCTTTCATCAGGGCACAATGGGACGGCACACTCACCGGCAGCGGCATCGCCTTCCGCGCCCCGCGGCCCTTACAGGCTTCAATAGCCCGCTCAACGGCAGCGGCGGAGCCGGCAATAACCACCTGCCCCGGGGCGTTAAAGTTCACCGCAGCCACCACATCGCCCTGGGCCGCCTCTTCACAGGCCGCAACAACGTCTGCGTCTTCGAGCCCCAGAATGGCAGCCATGCGGCCTTCACCGGCAGGGACAGCATCCTGCATAAGTTCGCCACGAAGCTGAACCAGTTTGACTGCTTCAATGAAGTCCAGACTTTCCGCGGCCACCAGCGCGCTGTACTCGCCCAGACTATGACCTGCGACGAAATCAGGACGTGACCCATCCGAGACACACCACTGGCGCCACAGGGCAACACTGGCGGTTAACAGGGCCGGCTGGGTAACCATGGTCTGATTCAGCTCTTCAGCAGGACCGTGCTGGCACAGGTGCCAGAGATCGTAGCCAAGAACGTTAGACGCCTCATCGAAGGTTTCGCTGATCATTGGCCACGCCTCGGCAGCATCCTTAAGCATGCCGACCGATTGGGAGCCTTGTCCGGGGAAAATAAACGCTGATTTCATAAGCGGAATCTTATCGTCATTGATGGGTTACTGGAGATTAGCCAATAGTACAATTCAGGCCAATTATCCGCGATTAACCCTGAAAATGCGGGTCTACTTTAGTCGGGACCCGACCGGGACAGGCATCATAACATCAGATCATCGAGTCTTTCGTTGATCCTTCGTGGCACTTCGAGCTCCACTTCCCGAACGGCCTGGCGAATAGCAGCCAGCATGGCGCGCTCGTTGGCATTGCCATGGCTTTTAATGACCACACCCTGGAGCCCAAGCAGGCTCGCACCGTTATGACGGGACGGGTCCATCAACTGAAGGAGGCGGCCAATAATCGGTTTTGCCAACCAGCCCACAAAGCGACCATAAAGCGAGCGGGTAAATGCCTGCTCAAGAAGCTCGATCAGCAACCCGGCGACACCTTCGCCGGTTTTCAATGCAATGTTGCCGACAAAACCGTCACAGACTACTACATCGGCGACATCCCGAAACAGGTCACTGCCCTCGACATAACCAATGTAGTTGATGGTGTCGCATTGGGCTAACATATGGGAGGCAAGGCGAACCTGCTCGTTGCCCTTGATCTCTTCCTCGCCAACATTAAGCAAAGCAACACGAGGCTCAGGCTGGGCACAAATGGCCGAGGCCATGAGCGACCCCATCAGCGCATACTGATACAGGTTCTCCGCCGTGGAATCGACATTCGCACCGAGATCCAGAACGTGGCAACGGCCACGGAGGGAAGGAATAAGTTTGGCGATGGCCGGCCGTTCAATACCGGGATACATGCGGATAATCGACCGGCCGAACGCCATCAGGGCGCCGGTATTGCCAGCACTGACACACCCCTGGGCCTCGCCGTCCCGGACAAGCCCGAGCGCAATAGCCATGGAGGAGTTTTTCTTATGACGAATGGCGTGGGAAGGGCGCTCGTTCATGCGTACCACATCCGCCGCCTCAACGATGCGAATCCGTTCGTGCCCATCAATCAACAAGGCCTCGAGCTCGCTCCGGATTCCCACCAGAACAAGACTCAAGGCCTCATTTTCACGCACTGCTTCCAGCGAAGCATGAACCACCACCTCGGCGCCACGATCACCGCTCATGGCGTCGATAGCAATGGTGACCGGTTTACTCACCGCTCGTCCATGCGTCACGGGTCAGAAGGGTATCCCGACGATCTTACTCGTCGCGAGCCTCAACAACCTGCTTTCCGCGGTAAAAACCGTCCGGAGAGACGTGGTGACGACGATGAACTTCGCCGGTGGTTGCGTCTGTGGACAGAGCGGCGGCGCTCAGTGCGTCGTGCGAACGGCGCATGCCACGCTTGGAACGGGTCTTGCGATTTTGCTGTACAGCCATGGTTATGCTCCTGACCTATTTACGAAAACGTTAATGCTTTGTCGTCTTGAGACCCGCCAGCACACTGAACGGGTTGTCTTCTCTTTTCTTTACCTCTGGCTCACTGGCAGCCTTTGATGGCTCCAGTGCCTCCAGGTCTTCCTTTGCCGGGCATTCGTCCCTCTCATGAAGAGGAAAGGGTGGTAATACCAGCAATAGCTCGTCTTCCACCATGGCCCACAAGTCTGCGCTGAAGTCCTCGAACAGAAAGGGTTCCAGTGCTTTCGGCAATCGTTGGGCCTGCTCATCGTTGATGACCAACCCGAGATCAAAACGGGATTCCAGTGTCGTATGCATATCAGTCATGCAACGCTGGCACTCCAGTGTGACCGGCGCAGACAGCTCGCCCGACACAACCCTTCGGCGCTCACTATCCTGATAAAAGGACAGCTTAACATGGCATTCACTGCCATCCTGCAAGCCAGGAACTGCTTCTCGAAAACGAGCGAGACCCTTGAGTGGAACTACCCCCTCAAGTGTTCTGTTCTGCTCAGCCAACCGGATAGGGTCAACGGATTTCGGCAGTTCGGCGATCGGCGCTTTATACATAGGCGCGCAATTTTAGGGGCGCGACCCGCCTCTGTCAAAGACTTAATCCACTTTCTGCCGGGGGTTCCGCTCCGTGTAGGGGTATTTTACGATATGGACCGGCAAACCTGACCAGATCCATCCACCCACCACCTCTACAAGGCAACCATGACCTCATCCGGCCTTTTGCTAGCGTCATCATCCCCTTACCGCAAACGCCTGCTCGAACAGCTGGGCCTGCCCTTTGAGACAGCCAGCCCAAATATCGACGAATCGCCGCTACAAGGCGAACTACCGGATGCTCTGGCGGTTCGACTGGCCACCCAGAAAGCCCAGGCGCTTGCACCGGAGCACCCAGGAAAACTCATCATCGGCTCGGACCAGGTCGCCGCCCTGCCGAACGGTACACTGTTAAGCAAACCAGGCAGCTATGAGCAGGCGCTTGAACAACTCAGCCAGAGCAGCGGGAAAAGCGTGCACTTCCTCACCGGCCTGGCGGTGCTCGACACCCGGACAGGCGCTCTCGAACACTGCTGCGAAACCTTTATTGCACATTTCCGCGACCTTACCAGCGAGGAAATCAGCAATTACCTGCGCAGAGAGCAACCCTATGACTGCGCCGGCAGCTTCAAGATGGAGGGATTGGGCATAACCCTGTTCAAGGGATTGGAAGGGCGAGACCCCAACAGCCTGATTGGATTGCCACTGATTGCCCTGAACGAGATTCTGATCCGGCTCGGTAACAACCCGCTGCTACACCCCGAACCATCATCCGGGGTGTAGCAGACGATTAACGCAATTCGAGGCGCGATTCCAACATACGGGTAGCGACACCCTCGCCGACCGAGACGCCCAACTGGTCCACAAGCTCACGAAAGGGCGAGCGACGGCGACTGTAGTCCACCAAGTTCTCCTCACCCACCAACTGACGGGCCACCCAGGAGGTACTGCCCAACCCGTCCACCAGCCCCAGTTCAACAGCCTGCTCGCCACTCCACACCAGACCACTGAACAACCGCTCGTCGTCTGCCAGGCGATCACCCCTGCCCTCCTTTACGGCACTAATGAACTGCTGGTGAGTGTTTTCCAGCACGCTCTGCCAGAACGCAACATCCTCATCGCGCTCTGGCGAGAACGGGTCAAGGAAAGCTTTGCTCTCGCCGGCGGTATAGAGGCGGCGATCCACACCGATTTTGTCCAGCATTTCACTGAACCCGAATCCGCCGGCAATTACGCCGATCGATCCCACCAGACTGGCACGGTTGGCGTAGATTTCATCAGCCGCCGCCGCGATGTAATAGGCTCCCGAGGCTCCGATGTCCGAAATGACGGCATATACCTTTTTATCCGGATACTCTTCCCGCAGGCGCTTGATTTCATCGTAGACGTAGCCTGCCTGCACCGGGCTGCCGCCGGGACTATTGATCCTTAACACCACCGCCTTTGAGCGCTCAGCCTCAAAGGCATTGCGCAGCGATGTCACCAGGTTATCGGCGCTCGCCAGCTCATCTGCGGCGATAGTGCCCCTGACCTCCACCAACGCGGTGTGGTGACCGGCAACGGAATCAACACTGTCACCAAGAGGCGAACGTATAAAGAACAGCAGCGCGAACAGGTAACCAAAAGTCAAAATCTTGAAAAAGATCCCCCAGCGACGGCTTCGGCGCTGCTCGGCCTGCAGTGACATCACCAGCTTCTCGATCAGTCGCCAGTCGCGCCCCGATTCCGGCGGCAACGCCGGCTCTTTACTGCCAAACAAACCTCGCTTTCGCGCCGGCGCACTCTGCTCAGGCTCTGCAGGCTTGTCACCCCAGCCCGGCTCCTTATCCGATTCCCAGTCACTCATCCGCTATTCCTTAACCACAAACGATCATAGCCCCAGCGTACGCCGAAGCTCGTCAACAGAACTCACTACTGCGTGGGGATCATACTGTTCCAGCACGTCACGCTTATGCACGCCCCACTCAACCCCGATCGCCGGCATACCAATACGGCGAGCCATATCCAGGTCGTAGCGGGTGTCACCGATCATCACCGCCTGCTCCGGCCGGTAACCGTAGAAATCCAGAATTTCTTCAAGCATCAGCGGGTCAGGCTTGGATTTGGTTTCGTCAGCACACCGGGTAATGTCGAAATGGGTGCCCAGCCCGCTGGAGGTGAGTGCCACTTCCAGCCCCCGTCGGCTCTTGCCGGTGGCCACCGAACAGCTCCGGCCAGAGCCACGCAAGTCCGCCAGCATGTCCGCCATACCCTCGAATACGTTCTGGGGCGTGGTCACTTTCTGGAAAAAGTAACCTGCATAACCCTCCCGAATCCGCATCATTTCCTCGCGGCTCAACCCCGGGTAAAGACGTTCCAGAGCCTCGATCATGCCCAGCCCAATAATATCCCGATAGGCCTCGCGCTCCAGCTCCGGATACCCCAGCTCAGTCGCAGCCTGGTGCAAGCTGTCGGCGATATGGTCCACGGAATCAATGAGCGTTCCGTCCCAGTCAAAAATAACAACCTTTACATCCATCAATAACTACCCTTGCTACGCTGCTCAAGCTCTTTGAGCACCTTGGCGAATGGCTCATCATACGGCGCTTCGAGACTCATTGCCTCATCAGATCCCGGCAATGTGAACTCAAGGGCCCTGGCATGAAGCATCAGCCGCTGCCCACCGATGGCCCGAAATGCCTTGAGACTGGCGTCGTCCATATATTTGTCATCGCCGGCTATCGGGTGACCAGCCGAGGCACTGTGAACGCGAATCTGGTGCGTGCGACCGGTTACCGGCGACGCCTGCACCAGACTGTACCCCTGGTACTGCTGCAAACAGCGAAACAGCGTCAGCGATTCCTTGCCTTCGGGACTTACTTTCACCCGCCGCTCGCCATTCGGCATCTCATAGCGCAGGAGTGGCTCATCAACCCGACCAATGGCCGCTGGCCAGGTGCCCGCCACCAGGGCGTGATAATGCTTACGAATGCGCTTGTGCCGCAGTTCATCCTGAAGAAAACGCAACGCCGAGCGTTTTTTAGCCACCATCACCAAACCGGACGTATCCCGGTCCAGCCGATGCACCAACTCCAGGAACTTTGCCTGCGGCCGGGCCGACCTGAGCACTTCGATCAAACCAAAACTCAGACCACTGCCACCATGAACGGCAATACCCGAGGGCTTGTTCACCACCAGCATATCGTCATTTTCAAAGACCACGGCCGCTTCCATAACCGATTGCACCCGATCACCGGGCGTAGGCGACTCCGGCTTGCTCTTCTGGACAATCGGCGGAATGCGCACCACGTCGCCAGCCTGAAGGCGGGAATCCGGCCTTACTCGACCTTTGTTAACCCGCACCTCACCCTTGCGAACGATTCGATACACAATGCTTTTGGGCACACCCCGCAGGCGGGCGAGGAGAAAGTTGTCTACGCGCTGGCCGGCCATATCCTCGTCCACCGTCACCCACTGGACACCCTTCTGCACCTGGCCTGCCAGCAACTCTCCGCGACGCCCATCAGAGGACACCGGCCCTGCCCGGCCCGATCCCCCATGGGACGGATTGCCGCGTTTCGGCGGCTGACGACGGGCTGCTGGCTTGCGCGACATGGGATACCTTTTCCTGGGTGATAAACGCGGGATTGAACGAACACCGCTTTACTGTTATATTCCGGCGTGCTCTGCCGTTTGTCTACGGCCTGACGAACTCTGGTCAGAAGCCGGAGCGGCAGCAGTATACCGACACTGATTAAGAGATTGAACGCCGAAGCCCAATCATTACCGGGCCCGGCGTGAAACAAACTCCCGGACCACAGGGCAGACCCAGAGAGGCTGCGACCTGCTCCGGGAGAGGAAAAACCGACCGGAAAACCGTCGGGCGACATCGCGAAGAATCACTACCATGCAAACCCGGGCCGTCCAGCAAACCAATACGACGTGAGACCCAGGAGTTTGTGTGAACCTGAAAACGGATATTATGCGTCAACAGACATTCACCCTATTCGACCTCTCCCTGCTGTCAGGCAGGCGGATTGTCGGCGGTGGTCTCAGACTTACAGGATCGCAACCCATAAGGGTTTGATCCGTCTGGCCGCCGGCCGCCCTGCTGTAACGGGCCCGCGGCACGCACATCCCGCTTCGCTGATGCGAACGCTCCCGGTTTTCTGTCACTAACAAACGACAGGAACCCTTTCTTTCCATGAAAAGAATGCTGATCAATGCAACTCACCCTGAAGAGTTGCGCGTAGCTCTGGTAGACGGCCAACGGCTTTTTGACCTGGATATCGAATCCAGCACCCGTGAACAGAAAAAAGCCAACATTTACAAAGGTCGTATCACCCGCGTAGAACCCAGCCTTGAAGCGGCGTTCGTCGACTTTGGCGCAGAGCGCCACGGCTTCCTCCCGCTGAAAGAAATCTCCAAAGAGTACTTCAAGAAGTCTCCCGGCCAGATCGAAGGCAAAATCAACATCAAGGATGTTCTGTCTGAAGGACAGGAAGTCATCGTGCAGGTTGATAAAGAAGAGCGTGGCAACAAGGGCGCAGCCCTGACCACCTTTATCTCTCTGGCCGGTCGCTACCTGGTGCTGATGCCCAACAACCCCCGCGCCGGTGGCATTTCCCGTCGCATTGAAGGCGATGACCGGGCGCAGCTGAAAGACGCCATGAACGGCGTACAGGTTCCCAAGTCCATGGGAATCATCGTGCGTACTGCCGGTATTGGCCGCACCACCGAAGAGCTCCAGTGGGATCTTGATTACCTGGTGCAGTTCTGGGAAGCCATCACCCAGGCCGCCGGGGAGCGCAAGGCGCCCTTCCTGATTCACCAGGAAAGCAACGTTATCATCCGGGCGGTTCGTGACTACCTCCGCCAGGACATCGGCGAAGTCCTGATCGACGCTGACGGCGTTTACGAAGACGTACTCAGTTTTGTACGCGCCGTAATGCCCACCTTCGAGAACAAGATCAAGCTTTACAAGGATGAGATTCCCCTGTTCAGCCGGTATCAGATCGAAGGCCAGATCGAAACCGCGTTCCAGCGGGAAGTGAAGTTGCCCTCTGGCGGCTCCATTGTGATCGACCCCACCGAAGCACTGGTCTCCATTGATATCAACTCCTCCCGCGCCACCAAAGGCCACGACATTGAGGAGACTGCCCTGCAGACCAACCTGGAAGCGGCAGAAGAAATCGCCCGCCAGCTGCGCCTGCGAGACATGGGCGGGTTGATCGTTATCGATTTCATCGACATGACGCCGGCCAAGCACCAGCGCGAAGTCGAGCAGAAAATGCGTGAAGCCCTGGAAATCGACCGGGCCCGCGTTCAGGTCGGCAAGATTTCCCGTTTCGGCCTGCTGGAAATGTCCCGTCAACGCCTGCGCCCATCTTTGGGTGAAACACGCAGCGAAGTGTGCCCTCGCTGTGAAGGCCAGGGCACCATCCGGGGTATCGAATCCCTGGCCCTGAGCATCATGCGACTGATCTACGAAGAATCGTCCAAGGAAAAGACCGCCGAAGTCCGCGCCATCGTGCCGGTGTCCGTGGCTACCTTCCTGCTGAACGAAAAACGCAAGCAGTTGGCCGACATCGAGGCACGCCAGGGCGTTTCCGTGGTGGTTGCCCCGGTGCCAAATATGGAAACACCGCACTTCGAGATCATCCGCCTGCGTCAGGATGAAGCAACCCCTGAGCACATTGCCAGCCATCAGGTTGCCCAGGAATACAACGAGCGGGAAGAAGAAAGCGCCGAAGTAACGACCACCGAAAAGCCGGTTCGTGAGCAGGCTGCCGTGAAGGCCATCCGCCCCACAGCCCCTGCCCCGACAGCCCCCCAGGCCGCCGCTGAACCAGCGGAGCCGGAGGAAGGCCTGTTCCGCAAGCTCGGCAAGAAAATCGCCTGTTTCTTCCGCGGCGAGCAGGAGCAAACCGACACCAAACAAGCCGCCGGCAACCGTGACCGCGCCGGAGACCGTCGCAATCAGGGCCGCCAGGACCGTCGTAAATCAAGGGTAGCCCGTGACGACCAGCGCCAGGGTGGCAATCGCACCGGCAACGACCGCCGTCAGGGTGGCCAGCCAAACCGCGCCGATGACAACCGCAACCGTAATCGCGGCAACCGCAACGAAGACCAGTCCCGTGCCGCCCAGAATCGCTCAGGGCAGCAGGACAAGGGTGGCGATAACCGTGGTACCGACAACAAGGGCGGTGAGAACCGTCGGGATAACCGCAAGGATTCACAGGGTCGCAATCAGAACCGCAATCGTCCTCAGCGCGACGCAAAAGACCAGAAAGACAACCGCGAGCCGCAGGACGGCCAAAAAGCCCAGGCCGAGAACAAGCAAGGTGGCGACGACAAGCGTCGTAAGCCGCGCCGCCAGCGTAATCGCGACGGCTCACCTGCCGAGTCTCCGGCCAGCACACCGGCCGCTCGCAAGGCAGAACGGAGCGAAAGGCACCAGAAGGACACTCAGCCCGAGAAAGGCGTAGAGACCGGTAACGAAGAGGCGAAGCAACAGCCAGCCCAGCAACCGGTTGAACAGCCCAAGAAGGTTGAAGCACCGAAGAGCGCTGCCGCCGAAGACAAGGCCACGGTGGAGACACCCAAGGCTGACAAGCAGGAACAGCCGAAAGCCGACAAGGTGCCGGAAGAGAAAGCCGAGCAACCTGCCCAGCCGGCAGAGCAAGGCAACCAGGTTGACGGCCAGAAGGCGAGCGAAACAACCGACGCCAAGGCTGACGCCGCGAAGCCGGCTGACGCGCCTGAATCCGGTAACGCCGAGAAGGACAAGGAGCCCAGGGAACCCCGCAAGGCTCGCCCGGCAAACCGTCAGCGCAAACCGAAAGCCGCAGACAAGGCTGCAGATAGCGCCAATGCTGAAGCGCCGGCCACCAAGACCGACAGCGAAGCAAAAGCAGCAGAGGCAACTGACAAGCCGGAAGCAACGCCGAAGTCCGAGAGCAAGCCCGCTGAAGCGACAGAAGCTCCAAAGACCGAAAGCAAGGCAGCAAACAGCGAAACGGCGGATGCTCTGAAGGCTGAAAAGTCGGAACAGACTGAAACCACCGAGAAGCCCAGGAGCGAAGAGCCAAAAGCCCAGCCAGAGAGCCCCGAGCCCAAGGCCAAGGCTGACAAGGCAGAACCGGAAGCTGAGGCTAAGACTGACGCAGAGCCCAAGGCAGAAGTAAAAGCCGACGATGCGCAGAACGCCCCCGCACAGGACGAAATGCCAGACGTTCCGGTCACTCCGGGCCGTGCATACAATGACCCACGTGAGGTCCGTAAGCGCCAGCGTGCGGCCGCCGAAGCCAAGAAGGCCGGGAGTAACTGAATATGCTGACCAATTCGGATATCGAGGCGCTGGAAGACATACTGTTCGCTGAGCCCTGGGGAGATGAAGCCCTGGATTTCTTCGGATTCCACGGCGTGGTGTGTGCCAGCGTTATCGGCCCGGTCAGCCTGGAGGCGGAAGATCTCTTCCGCCTCGCCACCGGCGCAGACACCCTGCCAAACGGCAAGGTACCGGAGGTCTTCGCTCACTGTGTGAAGGTGTTGGCTTCTGATATGGCCCACGCCCTGGACATGGGCCAGCCGCTGGAACTGCCGGAACCGGAAGACGGCGACCCCATGAACGCACTGGAAAACTGGTGCGCCGGGTTTGTTGATACCTTCCTGGAAAATGAAGAGGCCTGGCTCGATGCCGCCAGCGAGGAAGACGTCGCGGACCTGATGGTACCGATGCTTACCCTGTCTGGCCTGTTCGAGGACGAGGACTTCCAGAACGTGCGTAACGATGAGAAGTTATCAGGTCGCATGGCGGAAGCCATTCCGGATTCACTGACGGACCTCTACCTGCTGTTCCACGCACCGGACTAAGCGTTCACCGGTTGCCTGAAATGATGCCAGACGGGCTCCAGCCCCTCTGGCATTTTCATGATACGGCCCAGCTCGCACCAGGGCGCGCCGGGAAAATGAAAATCGCTGCCCTGAGAAGCCAGCAACTGCTCCCGCCTTGCCAGCTCTGCCACAAAACCGAGATCGCCACTGGACTGCCCGGATACCGACACCTCAATGGCCCGACCACCAGCCCGGCGAAAATCCGCTGTCAGCTCACGCAGGCGGGTTGCCGTCAACCGGTATTTTCGGGGATGCGCGAGCACAGCGATGCCGCCAGCATCCGTGATCCATTGCACCACTTCAGATAATTCGGGCCAGCAGGCCTTCACATCACCGGGCTTTCCGGAACCAAGGTAGCGCTTGAACGCATGGGCCGTCTTTGGCACCACCTCGGCGTTCACCAGAACCTGGGCAAAATGCGGTCGTCCGGGCACATCGCCTCCGGCCAGGGCTGTCGCTTTCTCCAGCAACCCGTCAACCTTCAGGCGAGCCAGCCTATCGGCAATCAACCGCGCTCGCTGCCACCGGTTCTCGTTCTGCTGCGCCAGCGCCTCCAGAAAGGCCGAATCCGCTTCATCGAAGTCCAGGCCGACCACATGAATGGTGTGGCTGCGCCAGACACAAGACAGCTCAACACCGCTAATCAGTGACAGCCCCAGTTCCTGCCCCCGGGCGCGAGCCTGAGCGAGACCAGCAATGGTGTCATGGTCGGTCAGTGCAAGATGGCTGACACCCTGCTCTGCTGCCCGAGCGACCAGGTCCTCCGGCGTTAACGCACCATCGGATGCGGTGCTATGGCAATGCAGATCAATGCACGGTTTCGGGTCTTGAGGTATAGTCACAAACAGTCCTGAACTGGGCGATAGCCGCCAGTGTACCAGTGTTGGCTATCCGGCCCTAACCAAACCGAGATTTGCACCGGAGCACCCATGTATTACGCCATTATCAGCGAAGATGTCCCCAACAGTCTGGCCCTTCGGATGACCGCCCGCCCGGCTCATGTTGCAAGGCTGGAAGCACTGAAAGCCGAGGGGCGTTTGCTGGTAGCCGGCCCCCACCCGGCCATCGACTCCCCGGACCCGGGCGAAGCCGGGTTCAGCGGCAGCCTGGTCATCGCCGAGTTCGAATCACTGGAACAGGCACAGGCGTGGGCGGATGCCGACCCGTACATTGAAGCAGGGGTGTATCAATCCGTGACCGTCAAGCCCTACAAGGTTGTGCTGCCCTGAGCTGGTGATAGCGTAACCAGACAACACTGCATGAGCGGATTGTAACCCGCGATTGCTTGAATACCCGTCACTGTGTGACAAAATTGCGTGTTTGAATGACCGTCAATAGACCATACCAGGGAACGTAATCCGTGACATCGCTCCGTCTTCTTCTCAGCCTTTTGCTTATCATCGCTTCGGTTTCCGTCGCTCAAGCCCGCACCGTATGGGTTGACGACAAGCTCTACCTGCCCGTTCGATCCGGAGCCGGCTCCCAGTTCCGGATTATTGAAAACGCGGTTCCCAGCGGCACACCGCTGGAGGTGCTGGAAGTAGGCGATGGTTACACCAAGGTGAGAACTCCCAAAGGCACTGAAGGCTGGGTTTCAAGCCAGTATCTCAGCAACCAGCCGATTGCCGCAGACCGGTTACGACGCGCCACCCAGCAACTGGAGCAGGCGCGATCGGAGCTCACGAGTGTCCGCGAGCAGTTGTCGGCCGTTACGGAAGAACGTGACAACCTGCAGAATGCCGAAAGCAGCCTTTCCAACCGCGCAGGTGAACTTCAGGAAGAACTCACCCGAATCAAGAATATCGCGGCGGACTCCATCAACCTGGAGCGACGCAACCGGGAGCTGCGCGAGGAGAATCAGAAACTGCGTAACGACCTGGAAGTACTGACGGCAGAGAATGAACGGCTTGAAGCCAGCAAGGATTCCGATTTCATGCTGCTAGGCGCCGGCCTGGTGCTCGGCGGTGTTCTGCTGGCCCTGCTCATTCCGATGCTCAAACCAACAAGAAAAACCGACAACTGGGCCTAAATGCCATGAAAGACTACTCGGAAAAACGTGACTTTCACCGGATGCAGGTAAACAGCCGCATTGAAATCACCAATGCCAGGGGCGATACATTCACCGGCATCTGCCGGGACCTGAGCGCCGCGGGCATGCAGCTGTTCATTGACGAAGCTGTCGCCGTGGGCAGTGAACTCAGAACCCGCCTGGAAGGCGCAGATAACCAGCTACCCCCGCTGGAGACCGTGTGTGAGGTCATTCGTTGCGAACCAGAGGGCGAAGGTTATCTGATCGGCGTCAACATCACAGAAGTTACCCAATAAAAAACGGCGGCCAGAAGGCCGCCGCTTTGTATTTCTCCAGGACAACCCCGGGTCAAACCAGGGGTTTCTCGGATACGATGATGCCATTGTTATCGGCATACACGTAGTGGCCCGGATGGAAGGTCACGCCGTGGAAGGTAACCGGAATGTTCAGGTCACCAATACCACGCTTTTCAGTCTTCCGGGGAACCGTGCCCAGCGCCTGAACACCCAGGTGGGTCTGGCCAATTTCGTCCACATCCCGGATGCAGCCGTAAATTACCAGACCGGCCCAGCCATTCTCTGCGGCTTTCTCGGCCAGCATGTCGCCCAGCAACGCATTGCGCTTGGACGCACCACCGTCTACCACCATTACCCGACCGTTGCCCGGCAGGCCCACCTGCTCCTTGACCACGGAGTTGTCTTCAAAGCACTTCACGGTAACGATTTCGCCGCCAAACTGGCGCACACCACCGTAATTGTTGAAGCCAGGCTCAACCACCTGTACTTCCGGAAACTCGTCGCACAGATCCGGCGTAATGATCTTGCTCACCTGCTACTCTCCTTTTCCGAAATGTTAGCTTTTCCGAAATATTCGCGCTCAGTCAATCTTCTCGTCAGCCAGGAAGAACCAGGTATCCAGCACGGAATCCGGGTTCAGGGATACCGTATCGATACCCTCGTCCATCAGCCACTTGGCCAGGTCCGGATGATCAGACGGGCCCTGACCGCAGATGCCGATGTACTTCCCAGCCTTTTTACAGGCCTGGATAGCGTTGGACAACAGGGCTTTGACGGCATCATTCCGCTCGTCAAACAGATGCGCAATGATACCGGAATCCCGGTCGAGGCCCAGAGTCAGCTGCGTCAAATCGTTGGAGCCGATTGAGAAACCGTCAAAGTGCTCCAGGAACTGTTCAGCCAGAATCGCGTTGGCCGGCAGCTCACACATCATGATAACCCGCAGGCCATTGTCGCCACGCTTGAGGCCATTCTCCGCCAGCAGATTAACCACCTGTTCGGCCTCGCCCACGGTGCGCACGAACGGTACCATTACCTCAACGTTGGTCAGGCCCATGTCGTTACGGACTTTCTTGAGCGCCCGGCACTCCAGCTCGAAACAGTCGCGGAAAGTTTCGGAGATATAACGCGATGCGCCACGGAAGCCCAGCATCGGGTTTTCTTCGTCCGGCTCATACAGGGTGCCACCAATCAGGTTGGCGTACTCGTTGGATTTGAAATCAGACAACCGCACAATCACTTTCTTCGGCGCAAATGCTGCGGCCAGGGTCGAAATACCTTCAACCAGCTTGTCGACGTAGAAATCCACCGGGGAGGTGTAGCCGGCAATACGCTTGTCGACTGTCTGTTTGATATCGCGGGGCAGGCCGTCGTAGTTCAGCAACGCCTTTGGATGAACACCGATCATGCGGTTGATGATGAACTCAAGGCGGGCCAGGCCAACACCTTCGTTGGGCAGCGCCTGGAAGTCAAAGGCCCGGTCCGGGTTGCCCACATTCATCATGATCTTGAACGGAATGTTGGGCATGGAATCCACGGTGTTTTCACGCAGCTCGAAGTCCAGGGCGCCTTCGTAGATCATGCCGGTGTCGCCTTCGGCACAGGATACGGTCACATCCTGGCCGTCTTTCAGTAACTCGGTGGCATCACCACAACCCACAACCGCAGGAATACCCAGCTCACGGGCGATGATCGCCGCGTGACAGGTACGGCCACCACGGTCGGTGACGATGGCGGAAGCGCGCTTCATCACCGGTTCCCAATCCGGGTCGGTCATGTCGGTGACCAGCACATCACCGGGTTGCACACGGTCCATCTCGTTAATGCTGGTGATAATCTTGACCGGACCACTGCCGATCTTGTGGCCGATACTGCGGCCTTCCACCAGCACCTTACCGGTCTCTTTCAGCAGGTAGCGCTCCATCACGTTGGCCGAGGCGCGGCTCTTCACGGTTTCAGGGCGGGCCTGAACAATGTAGATCTTGCCGTCGTCACCATCTTTAGCCCATTCAATATCCATCGGGCGCTGGTAGTGCTGTTCGATAATCATGGCCTGCTTGGCCAGCTCTTCCACTTCCGCATCGGTAATGGAGAAGCGGTTACGGTCTTCCTGCTCTACCTTGACGGTTTCCACGAACTGGCCTTCGCCCGGCTCGGAATGGTAAACCATCTTGATGGCCTTGCTGCCCAGGTTCCGGCGCAGCACCGCCGGGCGGCCAGCCTCGAGCGTAGGCTTGTGCACGTAAAACTCATCCGGGTTAACGGCGCCCTGTACAACCGTCTCGCCCAGGCCGTAGGACGACGTGATGAACACCACATCGCGGAAGCCGGATTCGGTATCCAGGGTAAACATCACACCACTGGAAGCGGTTTCACTGCGTACCATTTTCTGGATGCCCGCAGACAGCGCCACCAGCTTGTGATCAAAGCCATGGTGAACACGGTAGGAAATCGCCCGGTCATTAAACAGGGAGGCAAACACCTCTTTGACCGAGGTACGAACCTGCTGAAGGCCAGACACATTGAGGAAGGTTTCCTGTTGGCCGGCAAAGGAGGCATCCGGCAAGTCTTCTGCCGTGGCAGACGAGCGAACCGCCACAGCCATGTCTTCGTTACCATTCTGGAGTTTCGCAAAGGCCTCTTTCAGGGCATTATCCAGGCTATCGGGGAACGGAGTATCAACCACCCATTGGCGAATCTGGGCACCGACACGAGCGAGCTCGTTAACATCGTTTACATCAAGGGCATCAAGAGCCTGGTCGATTTTGTCTTTCAGGCCATCGGTGGCCAGAAACTCGCGATAGGCATAGGCAGTGGTGGCGAAACCACCGGGAACGGTAACGCCTGCATTGGCGAGATTACTGATCATTTCACCGAGGGAAGCGTTCTTGCCTCCAACCCGGTCAACATCGGACATTCCCAGGTGGTCAAACCAGATGATGTAATCTTCCAAAGCACGTCTCCCTTGAGTCTGTGTAGCGCGGAGTCTCGAATCTGGCGTGTATGATACTGTAACCTGCGGAAATTACCTAGGGAGCTGCGGAACAACTCCCGGCAATCAGCCAAAACCAAACCGGATACAGCCATGAAAAGAACCGCTTTTTTTATTTCGGACGGCACAGGCCTGACGGCAGAAGCACTCGGCCATGCCCTGCTTGCCCAGTTCGAGAAAATCGATTTTGAACGTATAACCGTGCCCTATATTGATGATGAAGAAAAGGCTCATGACCTGGTCAAGCGCATCAACAAGGCTGCGGAGGTAGACGGTGCCGCGCCCCTGGTTCTCGATACCATCGTTAACAGCAGTATCCGTGAAATCATCAGTACCGCCGACGGCTTCATGATCGACATTTTTGGCACGTTCCTGAGTCCGCTGGAGCAGGAACTTAATTCATCGTCGTCTTACACCGTGGGCAAATCCCACGCCATCAATAACGAAGGCAGTTACGAGCGCCGGATCAACGCGGTGAACTTTGCCCTGGATAACGACGACGGCGCTCGCACGCGACACTACAACGAGGCGGACTTGATCCTGGTGGGCGCTTCCCGAAGTGGCAAGACGCCGACGTGCCTCTACCTTGCGCTTCAATACGGCATCAAGGCGGCAAATTACCCCATTACTGAGGAAGATCTGGAGGATCAGAAACTGCCCGCGGCTCTGCGCCCCCACAAAGAGAAGATCTTCGGGCTGACGATTGAACCGGAACGACTGGCAACCATCCGGAATGAACGGCGACCGAACTCCCGCTACTCATCGATTCAGCAATGCATGCACGAAATCGAGGAAATTGAACTGATGTACAAGCGGGAGCGCATCCCCTACCTGAACACCACCGCCTATTCGGTTGAAGAGATATCCACCCGCATCATGGTCACAACGGGGCTGAAGCGCCACCGGTAACACCGGTGGCCCACACTTGCCTCAGAGTTCCTGAATGGCCATGCCGAGGCCTTCAGCCACAGCGCGGTTATCCGGGTTGGTGACCACTGCCACACTGGCGTTTTCCGGCACCAGCCAGGTATCGGCCACCCGTTGCAGCTCGTCCAGCGTCACCGCG
>NZ_LOCO01000007.1:0-154867 GCF_001574445.1 Marinobacter excellens LAMA 842 | reverse complement strand
CACTCGCTCCCGGAACCGGGCGCGCTGCTCCGGCGTGCGGCCAAACAGCTTGTTATGGAACGCGTGGCGAGCGGCACCGGCGGGTGACCGCGGGCGGTCCAACTGGCCGATAACACCAAGGATGGCCTCTTCAAGGGACTGGGCGTCGTGGTTTTCCATGCGCAGCCAGTTCAGAGCACCGTCGAAGTCATCAAGGGTTTCCGCCAGCCTCGGGTCTCGGTACGAGAAGAAACGGAATACGCCATTGACACTGTCCTGGCCGGCACCGCCACCATAGGCACCGCCCTTTTCCCGGATAGCACGATGCAGGAAGCCATTGCGCAGGAAACCTCCCAGAACCGTCAGCGCGGCAGCATCCGGATGGTCCACCGCAACGGTGCTGTAGGCCTTGGCACAGAAATTCACCTGCGTTGACGTCAACCAGGCCTCACGGGTGCTGTAATTGACCGGTGCCATGGCCCAGGCATCGCCCGTCCGGCCGGAATCACCCTGCCAGCAGGATTTGAGGTCATCCAGCATAGGCGCCAACTGGCCATCCTCGCCAATCAACAGGAACTGCCGGTGCTGGTTGCGGATTTTGTCGTGCAGCGCCGCCAGGCTGGCACAGAATTCAGCCAGGGCTTGGTCATCCTTCAGGGATTTATCCAGCTCTTTGGTGCCACGGATACCCGCCAGGCCACCCAAACGGAAGGTCAGCCAGGAGCCGGCACTCAACCCTTGAGCCGCAGCGCCCATGGCCAGAGCGTGGCCACTGCCAGTCACGGCCTGCTCACGGCGCGCCCGCACCTGCGCAATAATCTCGCGGATACGCTCTTTCTCATCAAACCGGACGCCGGTGTATACATCCTTCAGTAACTGGGTAAGGGCCTTGCTGTTGCGGGCCAGGGCCTTGCCGCTGAAAATCAGGTAGCCGGACACGTCCTGGACATCATCAATACGCCCCTTGGCGCTGAATGAGGCACCAATGCCGCCGGATTCCGCGGAAATCCTGTCTTGCATCTGCAGGTAATCCAGTTCACCACAACCCACTTCGGAAACGAGGGTGGTGTAGTAAGGCAGCAGCAACAGCTCCTGCTCCGACAACGCCGGTACCGGCAATACAACCTGCTGGTACACCAGGCCATTGGTGCCCCGGGAATACACGGTTGCTCCGATGTCGGCATCATAGCTGCCCTCTGGCTCGGGCATCTGCAAAGGTACATCGTCCAGGCCAACCTTTGGCAGAATGGAATCGTCATCTTTACGCAACTGGCGTTGTTCCAGAGCCTGGGCACGCTCCACAATTGCCTTCACCTCTTCCTCAGTCAGGCTGGCCTTACGGCGTGCCAGCGCTTCACGGATGGCCTGCTGGTGATGACTCTCCAGCTTTTCATCCGGGCGCAGGGTCAGGGTCACCCGGTGAGGGTTATCCAGCAGCTTGCGGCGAATCAGGCCCGGCACGTAGTCCGGATCTTTGATTTTCTCACGCAGGGTGGCCAGCACCGGCTCCAGATCCAGCAGCTCCACCGGGTCACCGCCGTGCACCATCGGCGCAATGGCGCTCATGATCAGCTGCAAACCGTAGGGGAAGCTGTCACCGGCAATCTCGCGCTGATGCAGTTCCAGCTGGTGAAGAATGGCCTCCAGGCGATCCTGGCTGATGCCCTCTTCCACCACGTTCTGCAACGTGGTTTCTACCAGGGTCTCCAGATCTGCGCGTTTCTCTGGCTCGCTACCTTCAATGCCGCAAACAAAGGTCATTTCCCGGTTGGAATCTTCCAGGCCACACATGGGTGACGGCGCGTGGCCAATACCGGTAGTTTCCAGGGCCCGCATCAGCGGCGAGGCACTGTTTTCCAGCAATACGGCAGACAACAACTGGCCTTCCAGGTTTTCCTGCAGGTCAAAGCTGTGGCCCAGCAACCAGCCCATCACAATGTGTGTTTTGTTCTCTGTGCCTTCGCCGTCATTGACCGCATAGCCCTGCTCTACCCGCAGCGGCGCGAACATGCGCTTCTCGTCGTGTACCGGCAGCTCGATTTCCAGCCGATCAAACCGCTTGAGCGCCAGCTCCTCGAACTTTTCATGGTGCTCCCGGGCGGGAATATTGCCATAGGTAGCAAAAATGGCGTTGCTCGGGTGGTAATGATGCTTATAGAACTTCACCAGGTCATCGTAGGTCAGATCAACAATATGATCCGGCTCACCGCCACTGTTGTAGTGGTAGGTGGTGGTCGGGAACAGGTGGCTGGTGAGGTTCTGCCACAACTGGGAGGTAGGCGCACTCATGGCACCTTTCATCTCGTTGTAGACCACGCCGCGGTATACCAGGTCGCTGCTTGGGTCGTCCGGTTTGTCGAATTCCAGACGATGGCCTTCCTGGGCAAAATCCAGCGGGTCCAGCTTTGAGAAAAACACCGAATCCAGGTACACCGACAGCAGGTTGTCAAAGTCCTTGCGGTTCATGCTGGCAAACGGATAGGCGGTCCAGTCGCTGCTGGTGAAGGCGTTCATAAAGGTGTTCAAAGAACGCCGGATCATCATGAAAAACGGATCGCGGACCGGATAACGTTCGCTACCACACAGCGCCGTGTGCTCAAGAATATGAGCCACCCCGGTGGAATCCATCGGGAAGGTACGCAGCGCCACAAAAAAGACGTTCTCGTCGTTGTCCGCCGCCAGGTGAAGGTGGCGGGCGCCGGTTTTCTTATGGCGATATTCCTCAACCTCAAGGTTCAGCGTGTTGATCCGGTGACTGCGAAGTTTCTCGAAGGCCGGGTGAATTGCGTTATCGGTCGCTGCAGCCATTAAGACAATCCTGTGTATTGAACAATTGGAGAATTACAGGGTAACACGTAGTATCAGATATGATGCACGGAACGGACTCAACAAGGTAGCCTGCCGCATTATGACAGACCGCACCCCCAAGCATATCGACGCCCCGGAAGTAGCCGCCTGGTGGGCGGAAAGACGCCAGTACCTGGAGCGAATCCGCAAGGTACCGGAAATAAGACAGCGCTTCTGGCGAGAAGTTGCCATTTACCTGCTGCGCCGCCTGCTATGGTCGTTCGGGTTCTTCCCGATTTTCATCGCTTTCTGGCTACCGTTCGTTCTGTCCAGTTTTAATCCGGTGGTGATGGCGTCGGATATGATCCCCCTGCTGCAAGGGTTTGTGAATTCGAACCCTGAACAACAGGCCACCACCATCAGCACCTTGACCATTGCCTGGCTGTCGATCGGTTCTTTCTTCCTGGTTTTCGATTTCGTGCTGACGCCATTTCGGTCACCGTATCAATACGAAGCCGATGTGTACATGAAGTCCTGGGAGCAGCTCAATCATGACCAGCTTCCGGACAAAATGTGATTTGGCCAGCATTCTGGCTAACTTCAGACACTTTCTGTTACATAACGTTGCAGACAGTGGGTAAGATGAAACCATAAGAAAGTATCCGGTAAGTTTGGATCACGAGGTTTCGTCATGGTCGATTTCAGACCACTACTGTTCGTAAACGCCCTTGCGTTAATGCTCCTGGTTACCGCCGGCTTTGCCTCGGTTAGAAAAGACGTGCCCGAGGTAACCGTTCCCGGCGTGACCGAAACCATAGCCGCGGCGGCGGAGCCGGTCTTGGCACCAGAGCCACGGCCAGCGCCGGCACCTGCCTTACCGGAACCCGAACAGCCCTCGCAACCGGTATCTGAAACCGCCAGCGCCACACCCTTCACCCTGCCCCCCATGCCGGAACAGCCGGAGATGGTTGCCGTGGCAGAGCCGGTTTCAGCCATCAACACCCGGCTGGACACTCCTCTGGCTGAACGCCCGGTTCAGCAATCAACCCCGGAACAGGCAAAAGAGCCGCCGCCACCGAGCACTGGCAAACTGGTCTTGCGCTCCAATGTGGTGGGCGACCAGGTCACGATTAACGGCAAGACTTATGGCGCCACCCGGCTTGATCTGGAACTGAAGCCTGGGCGCTATGACGTAACCATCGAAAAACCCGGTTACCAACCCTGGACCGACACCGTTGCACTGACCGCAGGCCAGGAGCTGACACTGGTGGGCCGCCTGGAAACCTACACCACGGTCAATTATCGCAACGGCGAATGGGTTGGTGGCGTAAGAACCGGCGACGGCACCTGGCAGGATGAGGCCGGCCTTCGCTACGAAGGACACTTTGTGGACGGCAAGTTCCACGGCACCGGTAAGGCCTGGTACCCCGACGGCAGCCGTTACGAAGGCGACTGGGACAATGGCGAGCGCCACGGTGAAGGCCAATGGCGCAGCGCTGATGGCTCCGCCTATACCGGTCAGTTCGAACGGGATCAGTTCCACGGCAAAGGCACCCTGACCCTGGACAACGGCGACATCCTCACCGGCAACTGGAGCCGCGGCCGCATGAATGGACATGGCTCGCTCACCACTGCTGATGGCATGCTTTACGTTGGTGGCTTCCGCAACGACGAATTCCATGGCCAGGGCGCCCTGACCTACCCGGACGGCCGCTCCTATGAGGGCGAATTCTCCAACGGCGAATTCCATGGCAAGGGCTCAGAAGTGTTTGCCGACGGCAAGAAGTACGACGGCCAGTACATAGAAGGCAGATTCCATGGAAGGGGCCTGCTGCGCAACCCGAACGGCAGTTCGATAGAAGCTACGTTCCGGCATGGCGAACCCTACGGACAGGTGCGCCTGACCACTGCGGCTGGCGAAGTCTTTACCGCCCGCACCACAGAACCCGGTGTGTGTTATCGGGACAAGAGTTATCGGGCAACGCAATGCCCGCAACTGGAAGGCTGGTAACCACCCGGCCGCAGTAACCACGTGTTTGCAGTAACAGGTTGAGGTAGTGACATGGCAATCAAAAACGCTCTGCTGGTGGACGACTCTAAAGT
The DNA here is from genome assembly GCF_001574445.1 of Marinobacter excellens LAMA 842. Taxonomy (NCBI): domain Bacteria; kingdom Pseudomonadati; phylum Pseudomonadota; class Gammaproteobacteria; order Pseudomonadales; family Marinobacteraceae; genus Marinobacter; species Marinobacter excellens. The sequence goes on along the minus strand of NZ_LOCO01000007.1, from coordinate 149,998 downwards.
AGCAAGATTTGCGCTCAGCAAACTGCTTGAGGGTCGGGACATGGAAGTAAACATGGCGGGCTCTGCCGAGGAAGCACTGGACTTCCTGAAAAGCCATGATCGCCCGGACGTGATCTTTATGGACCACCTGATGCCCGGCATGAACGGCGTTGAGGCCACCAAAGCCATCAAGGGGAACCCGGATACCGCCGGCATCCCCATCATCATGTGCACCTCGAAGAAGTCCTCCTCGTTTGTGGAAGAGGCCCGCAATTTCGGGGTGTACAACATCCTGACCAAACCCCCGCAAACCGATGGCCTCAGCCTGGTTCTGGACCAGTTGGCCAGTGACGTGGAACAGGGAACACTGCCGCCCACGGTTACCACCGCAAACGACGCCGAATTGCCGGATACTGAAGACGAACTGTTGCACATACCCACAGATGCCTCAGTGGAGATGTCACCGAAAGGCGAACTCGGCGCTAACGGACATACCACCCCGAACGTGGTGCCACTGACCAGCGATTTGATCGAGCAGATTGCCCGTTCTGCGGTAAAAACCCACATCAACAACCGCCTGCACGAACTGCTCAGTGACCTGTTTGACGAGCAGTTTGACCACCTGAAGCGGGCCCTGGACGAGAATCGGAGCAAACAGGACGCGGCCATTGAAGAACGGCTGAACGAACTCACCAAGCTGCTGGATGACCGCACCCGCAACCTTCGGGATGACGTTGCCGCCGAGGTCAACCTGAGCCTGAGCCAGGAACTGGCCCGGCTGAAGAAGGAACTGTCGAAAAACGCCGGCTTCACCGCTGAGCACATGGCAGAGCTGAAAGACCACATCACCAGCGTTCAGACCATCGACACCGAGTTCTGGCAGACCCTGCAGTCTGAGGCCATTCAGCAGGCCCACGAAATCTCCCGTGAAACCGCCGAAGACATTGCCCAGCGCACCATTGATCTGTATGTATCGCAACAGCGCTCTGCCAACTCCCGCATCTACACGCTGGGACTGGCGGTCAGCCTTGGCATATTCACTGTGGGTATTGCCTGGCTGTCAGGTTTGTTCGGCTAATAACCGCCTGACTTCCTGCCAACTTTCCGGGGTGTCAACATCCGGTTGCACCCCGGCAATATCAATGGCTCCAGCGCCTGAACGATTCAGTACCCGCCCCGCCCCGGCGTCCCCCGTCAGAGCCACCACTTGCGGCCACAATGAACGGGGTATCCAGGCAGGCACCCCCACACGATCCCCGTAACTCGCTCCCCATGGCCGCTCGGGCTCAGCGCGGGCCTGCGCTGCCAGCTGTTTCAACCCTTCGGGCGCCAGCAGCGGCTGATCTGCCAAGACCACAAACACACCCAGAGCCTGCCGCCCCAGTTGATGGATACCCGCCGCCAGTGATCCGGCCAGTCCTTGCGACCAATCCGGATGATAGATCCAGGCGCCCGGCTGCAGCGCGCAGCGGTATCTAACCAGGGGGTAACCACAACCGGCCACTACCCTGACCTGTCGGGACAACAACCGAGCCTGCCCAACGGCCCTGGACAACAACGATTCACCACCCGGCAGCATCAGGAGTTGCTTCGTGCACCCCATCCGTGAGGCTCGCCCAGCGGCCAGCACCAATGCCGGAAACTGCTGATCGTGGGAAACATCGTTGCTGGTTAAGATATCGTTCTCCTTGGTATGCGGGAATCCAGGCAAGCCGCAGTAAACTGCTGAATCACCCGATTTTTGCTAGAATTCCGCCACCATGCAACCAAATCAGCCGGACCACCCATGAACCACCTCTTTGTCGACAACATCACCGTGATTGACTTTGCCTACCTGGACCCAGCTCGGGGCCTTGTGGGTGAAAGCTGGATTACAGACGTAGTCCTGGGCGGTGAACTGGACGACCAGGGTATGGTGTTCGATTTCAGCCTGGTAAAACGCACCATCAAGCGGGTAATCGATGAACGGGTCGATCACCGATTGGTGATTCCACGTGGCTATGAAGGCCTGAATTGGGACGAAGAGACACCAGATGCTTTCATTTGGAACCTGACCGATGGCAGCCGCATACAACATCGCTCCCCCGACGAAGCCGTGGTGTGGCTGTCATCTGACCGGGTAGTACCGTCTGCCGTGGCGGCCCTGCTGGAAAAAGAACTGAAAGCCGTTCTGCCTGGCAACGTTACGTCGGTTGAAATCAACCTGAGGGAAGATGTGATCGAAGGCGCATACTACCACTACGTACACGGCCTGAAGAAGCACCTGGGCAACTGCCAGCGCATTGCCCACGGCCACCGATCCCCCATCCGCATAGACCGTAACGGCCACCGGGACTACGACCTGGAAAACCGTTGGGCCAGGTTGTGGAAGGATATCTATGTTGGCACCGAAGAAGACGTGACCCGGCGCTTTGTTGGCGAAGACGGCGTGGGCTACATCACCTTCGAATACGAAGCCAACCAGGGCGAATTCGCCCTAACCCTGCCGGAAAGCCGCGTCTACATGCTCGACACCGACACCACCGTGGAACTCATTGCTGCCCACATCGCCGACAAACTCAAGGCAGAGTTTCCGGAAGACGAGATTCGGGTGAAGGCTTATGAGGGGGTTGGTAAGGGGGCGATTGCCAACCGGGTCTGACCCCGAACGGGGTCTGACCCACCTTTGCCCGTCTTGAGCATCACATCAGAACCAATGGGTTTTCAGGGGTCAGTCCCCCCATGGGGACTGACTCTTTTTATGGCACCAAACCTGAAGGCTACAAAGGGGTCTGTCCCTGCGGGACTGACCCCACCCTTCTGCCGGCGGCGGTCTGCTTATCCCATGGGTTCTGGTGTGGTGCTCAAGACGGGCAAAGGTGGGTCAGTCCCCATGCGGGGACAGACCCTTCAAGACCCGGAAACAAAAAAACCGCCCGAAGGCGGTTTTTTTATGGCTATCCGGTGGACTAAACCGTCAAGCCGAATTGGCGTCCCCTAGGGGGTTCGAACCCCTGTTGCCGCCGTGAAAGGGCGGAGTCCTAGGCCACTAGACGAAGGGGACTAGAAATTGGTGGAGCCAAGCGGGATCGAACCGCTGACCTCAACACTGCCAGTGTTGCGCTCTCCCAGCTGAGCTATGGCCCCTCAACGGATGCGTATATTAAGGATCCGCCCTTGGGGCGTCAACACCCGATTCCGCTTTTTTTAAAGTTTTTTGAACATCCCTGTTCGCGTCGTTCAATTAACCAACAAACCGCTCATCAAATGCCCAGGGCGGCGTATTCCTTCTCAACTTTCTTGGTTTCTTTCTTGGAAAAGCCGCCCATCACATCCAGTGCATGGCGCAAACGGGAGCGGGTCATGTCCGGGCCAAGCAGGGCCATGGAGTCCATCACCGACCAGGAATTCGGGGTTCCCGCAATGGCCACGAAGATCGGGAACATGAAATCCCCCATCTTGAGTTCCAGGGCTTTCGCCAGGGCCTTGATGTCAGCAAAGATGGTGTCCTTGCTCCAGTGGCGCTGGGCCTCCAGCTTCCACAGGGCGAACTGTAGCACCCGCTTGACCTGGCTTTCATCCAGCTTGTTATGGGCAAAGTCTTCTGGCTTCAGGTTCAGCATGCCGCTGAACATAAACTGGGCCATGGGCGCTACATCAGAGAACACCTCTGCCCTGCCCTTGATATGCGGCACCAGCGCTTGCAGGTCGTCGCGATTGAACCACCACTGGTGCATGCGCTCCATGAACTGCTCGTCGCTCAGCTCGTCACGAATCCACTGGCCGTTCAGCCAACGCAGCTTTTCCACATCAAACACAGGACCGCCGAGGGATACCCGCTGGATGTCGAAGTTCTCGATCATCTCATCCAGGGTGAACTTCTCACGCTCATCCGGCATGGACCAGCCCATCCGGCCCAGATAGTTGGTGACCGCCTCCGGCAGAAAGCCCATGCGCTCATAGAAGTTGATGCTGGTGGGGTTCTTGCGCTTCGACAACTTGCTCTTGTCCGGGTTACGCAGCAGCGGCAAGTGGCACAGCTCCGGCATATCCCAGCCAAAGTACTGGTACAGCAGCTTGTGCTTGGGCGCAGAGTTAATCCACTCCTCGCCGCGCAGCACATGGGTAATGCCCATCAGGTGGTCATCCACCACGTTGGCTAGATGGTACGTAGGCATGCCGTCGGATTTCAGCAGAATCTGGCAATCCACCTGGGCCCAGTCGATCTCGATGGTGCCCCGGAGCATATCCTGGATCTCGCACACGCCTTCATCCGGCACTTTCATGCGGATAACGTACGGATCACCAGCATCCAGGCGGCGCTTCACTTCTTCCTGGGGCAGCTCCAGGTCACCTTTGATGCCCGGGTTAAGCCCCTGGGCCTTTCGCTCTTCGCGAATGGCATCCAGCTCTTCCGGGGTGCGGAAGCAATAGAAAGCGTGGCCGGCCGTCACCAGGTCTTCCGCGTACTGACCGTACATGTGCTTACGCTCAGACTGGCGATAGGGGCCGTGTGGGCCACCCACATCGGGGCCCTCATCCCAGTTCAGACCCAGCCAGCGCAGCGCCTTGAGAATATCCTGCTCGGATTCGGCCGTGCTGCGGGCCTGGTCGGTATCTTCAATGCGCAGAATGAATTGACCACCGTGCTGGCGAGCAAAGCACAGATTAAACAGGGCCACGTAGGCGGTACCAACGTGGGGGTCGCCAGTGGGCGACGGGGCAATTCGGGTGCGTACAGTCATGAAACCATCCTGAAAATAACTGACCAGTGAATAAAGCCGGCATTATAGCGGCCATGGCTGGTTTTCGCATGATCCGGTTTTGCACCACGCACCTGAAGTGTAATATTATAACGTATCGCAAAACCCATCAGGACAGTCCTTCACCATGCAGATCAAAGCGTCTTACCTTGCACTCGGGCTGAGTGCCCTGGTTGCCTCGACTCCAGTCGCAGCAGCCAACATTGTCACCTCCATCAAACCACTGGAACTGATCGTCAAGGCGGTGGCCGGTGACGACGCCAAGGTAACCACCCTGGTGCCCGCGGGCTCAAGCCCCCACAACTACACCATGAAACCGTCCCAGCGCAGGGCTCTGGAGCAGTCCGATGTGATTTTCTGGGTAGGACCGGAGATGGAAACTTTCCTGAACCGGCTGCTGAGCGGTCGGGAATTCCAGGATCGCGCCATGGCCTTCATGGAAGGACCTGAAACCGATAAGGAAGAGGATCATCACGACCATCATGATGATCACCACGGCCACCACGATCATCATGACGATCATGGCCACCAGGAAGACGCGCATGCCCATCATCACCACCATGACCATGGCGACGGCGAAGACCCCCACATCTGGATTGATCCTGCGCTGGCACTGGAGATGGCAAAAGACGTTCGTACCAGGCTAGCCACTCTGGACGGCATGAGTGCCGACCAACTTGATGCCAACCTGGCGCGGTTTGAAGAAAGCCTGGCCAAGGCTGAGCAGGACATTCGCGCGCGACTCAGCGGCGCAAAGAATATCAGCCTGTTCGCCTACCACGACGCCTTCACCCGTTTTGCTGAGCATTACGGCCTGACTCTGGACGGCGTACTGACCCTGAACCCGGAATTGTCCCCCGGTGCCAGGCATATCGCCGAAGTTCAACGCAAGCTGCAGCAAGCCAACCAGCCCTGTCTGCTCACGGAACCCCAGTTCAACCGGCAGTGGTGGCGCTCCATCACCGATGGCCTGGATGTCACCTTCAGCACCTGGGACCCGCTGGCCACCGATATTGAAAGCAATGTGGAAGGCTACATCAACTTCCAGTACAGCATCGCCGACGCGGTTACCAACTGCCTGCCAAAATAACCCCACCTGGCTCAGGGCCCGGCCATCCGTATAAACCGGCCGGGCCTCAATTGCACGTTGCTCTTTTCAGACACAGCGGGTAGATTTCAGATTATTGTCTATTCCCGTGTGATGAGTTCATCGTGAACAAACCAAGCACCAGCATTCACACATTCCCTCCGGCACTGCGGTCTTCTCTTGTGAACACCGGCAGGGCTTCTGTCCGTCTCTGATTTCGCTGAATCCCCCCCAACACCTCCCCGGATTCAGCACTTAACCAAACATACCTGAACCTTTTTCCGGAGATTACTATGTCTGATTTACCTGCGATTACTGTTGCCGAAGAAGATTACAACCGCCTCAGCACCCTGCTGGAGCGCATGGCCGGCAAATCCGAAGTGGCTGATGGCCTGGAGGAAGAACTGAGCCGTGCAGACCTCAAGCCGCTGGCAGAGATGCCCGAGGGCGTGGTTACCATGAACTCAATGGTGCGATTTGTAGACGAAGACGCCGGCAAAGAACACGAGATGATGCTGGTATACCCCCACGAAGTGGGTGACGCGGACCACAAGGTGTCTATCCTGGCCCCGGCCGGTGCCGCCATGCTGGGCCTGAGCATTGGCGACAGCATTGAATGGCCAATGAAAGGCCGCAAGCCGATTCACCTGAAAGTTGTCAGCGTTACCCGAAAAGCATAAGCAATTTCCTTTACAAATATCAGCACTTGATATTTCTCCAAAGGCTCGACGGCCTCCGGTGTTAGGCTTCCACCAAGCTAACCGAATAATCCAAGGAGGCCGTATGGCAGAACAGCGTCACCAGGACTGGGACCCCAGAGCCAAAGACGTCCAGCAGAATCAGATCCGGGCCTACGATGACATGCGCCAGACCTGCCCGGTCGCCTGGAGTGACTACCAGCAGTGGACGCTGTTCCGCCACGCCGATGTGATGCGTGTTCTGGAAGACCACGACACCTTCAGCAATGCCGTCTCTGCGCATCTTTCCGTGCCCAACGGTATGGATCCACCCGAGCATACCCCCTACCGCAAAACCATTGAGCCGTACTTCGCCCCGGAACCCATGGCCCATTTTGAGCCTCAATGCCGGGACGTCGCCCGGAGGCTCGTCAATGATCTGCAAAAGAACCAGCCGGTGGATGTGGTCGAAGCCCTCAGCCGCCCATTCGCCCTGAAAATCCAGTGCGCCTTTATGGGCTGGCCCGACAGCCTTCACCAGCCATTGGCGGAGTGGGTAATGAAGAACCACCGGGCAACGCTGGCCCGGGACCGCGCTGCCATGACCGAAGTGGCCGAAGAATTCGACGGCTACATCCGTGATTTGCTGGATAGCCGACGCCAGGCTGGCGAGCAGGCACCGGATGACGTAACGACTCAGCTGATGCAAGAACAGGTCAATGGCAAACCCATGACCGACGAGGAATTAGTCAGCCTGTTACGCAACTGGACCGTAGGCGAGCTGGCCACGATCTCTGCCAGCATCTCCATCCTGACCAACTACCTGGCCCACCACCCGGCCCTGTTCAACGATCTCAAGGCCGCGCCCGGCCAGCTCGCCGACGCCATCGACGAAATCCTGAGGATGGATGCCCCGCTGATCTCCAACCGGCGCATCACCACCCGCGACGTGGAGATCGGCGGCCGCCACATTCCAGCTGGCGAAAAGATCACCCTGCTGTGGGCCTCGGCCAACCGGGATGAAGACACCTTCGGCGCCCCCGACAACTTCTGCCCGCACCAGAACGCCCCGAAGAATCTGCTCTACGGTGCCGGCATCCACATCTGCCCCGGAGCACCGCTGGCGAGGATGGAACTGAGAATTTTCATGGAAGAACTGCTGAAGCAGATTACTGGCATCGAAGTGGTCGGTAGCGACGCCCCTGAGCGGGCCATGTTCCCCACCGGCGGCTTCAACTACCTCCCCCTCCAATTTTTGGGGTCAGACCCCAAGACATTTTGACCGGCTAAATGTAATGTGTGGCGGTATCTGAGTACCGGGGTCTGACCCCAAATTAGACAGGACCGCCCATGACGAAGCCAGATAACCCAGGCCCCGCCACCCGCATCATTCACAACCGCCGCCACAAGGATGCGTTCGGCAGCCCTTACTCGCCGGTGTACAACACCACCACTTACCGGTTCGAGAACACGGCAGCCTTGCTGGATGTGATTGAGAAGCGCACGGAAGGCAACCTGTACACCCGCTGGGGCACCAACCCAAGCATCAATGAGTTGGAACAGGGCCTGGCCGGGCTGGAGAATGCTGAAGCGGCACTGGCGTTCGCTTCTGGCATGGCGGCTATCTCTGCGACTGTTCTGACCCATGGCCGCAGGGGCATTGTGTGCGTGGGTGATTTGTACGGTGGCACTCAGGAGTTGCTGAAAAACCACTGCATGGCGCTGGGTATTGATGTGCAATTCCTGTTCAGGGAAGAGCTGGCGCAGCTGGAAAACCGTTTGGATGTGCCGGGCAAGCTGGTGTATTTCGAGACACCCGCCAACCCGAACCTGGCGCTCCTGGATATTCGCGCCATTGCCGAAATCGCCCACCGCCGCGGTGCCCTGGTGGCGGTGGACAACACCTTCGCCAGCCCCATCAATCAGCAACCGCTGGCACTGGGGGCGGATCTGGTACTGCACAGCGCCAGCAAATATCTGAGTGGCCACAGCGACATCACCGCCGGGGCTCTGATGACTTCAGCCGAACTGGCTAAAGCGGTCGCCGCCTGGCGAAAAAACCTCGGCCAACTGATCGCCCCGGAAACCGCCGCCCTGCTCTCCCGCAGCCTGCGAACCCTGCCGGTACGAATCCGCCAGCACAACGAAAACGCCATGGCGGTGGCCCGCGCTATGGAACAGCACCCGAAAATCACCAAAGTCCACTACCCCGGCCTGCCCTCCTTCGAAGGCCACGAACTGGCCAAACAACAAATGACCGGCTTCGGCGGCATGCTCAGCATTGAAGTGGAAGGCGGCCAGCAAACAGCCGAACGTGTGGCGGATTCCCTGAAAGTCTTCCTCCTGGCCACCAGCCTTGGCGGAGTCGAAAGCCTGGTCAGCCAACCCAGCGCCACAAGCCACCACAGCCTGAGTCGGGAAGAACGCCTTAAACGCGGCATCGGCGACGGCATGCTGCGCCTGTCCGTAGGCCTGGAAGACGCCCAGGATTTAATCGCAGACCTCCACCAGGCCCTGAAATAACCTTTGGGGTCAGACCCCAGGACATTTGGAGGGGTGAAATGTCTTGGGGTCTGACCCCAAAAATGGGTTTAGTCCGGCGTTCTTGGGGTGGCTTTGCGGTATTCGCCGGGGGAGCAGTTCATCCAGCGGCGGAAGGCTCGGGTAAAACTGGCGGTGTCTGTGTAGCCGAGGTGGATGGCGAGTTCGTCCAGTTTCATGGCGCTGTTCTCGAGCAGCTGCAACGCCAGTTGGCGGCGCTCTTCTTCCAACAGCTTGCGAAAACTGGTGCCCTCCTGGTCCAGCTTGCGCCGGAGACTGCGGGGAGACATGGCCAGGGATCTTGCCACCTCATCCAGCGATGCCACCAGCCCCAGTGGACCGAGTAACTGCTGCCGCACCTGTCCGGCAAAGCCTCCAGATTGCCGCCGCTCAAGTTGCTGACGACATTGATGATCAAGCACTTGCACCAGGTGCGGGTCGAAGGTGGGTAGTGGCCGTTCGGCATCGGCCCGCCGGATAACCAAGGCATTGCGCGGCTTGTGAAACGTCAACCTCACGCCGCTCAGCTCCTCAAGGCAGGAGGCATAGGTCAAAGGCTCGCCTTTCAGTTCGATCGCCTGCACATCAAACCCTGCCAGGCTCAGCTCTTTGAACAGATTCAGCCCCGTGGCCAGATCTCGCTCCAGCAAAAACTGGCGCAAATGCCGGGGAACATCGTCAGCATCAAACGCAACGCCGAAGTCATCACCCTCCACGAACGTGGACATCTGGCAGTAGGCGGTGCTGAGTGGCAGGTACCGTAAGGCTAATGCAGTGGCATCCCGCAAGGTACGGCTGGTGCGCAAGGCGAAGCCCCAAATACCGAAGGTCGCCACGTTATACTGCAGGCCAATCCGGAACCCCAGAGCGGGCATGTCTGGCAGCGCCAGAATTACGTTTTCGATCAGCCGCATTTCCTGGGCGCGGGTAATCAGGCCATCCGCAACCTGCAGGTCTTCTTCAGCAATACCGGTACCCAGCAAGCAGGTCTGGCGACCCACACCTTGCCGGGCGGCAAAATTGATCATGACCTGGCTGATGGTGACGGGATGCAGAAGCGTATCGGAGTTAAACATAGCCCGGGAGTATGCCCCGCCGTCGCAAACCCGACAAGCGCACAGAGTGCCAAGGCCATTTATGCCTGTTGATTGGCCGAAGCTGCCCTGTCTGAGCTGGCGCGGCGCGTTTACTGTGGGCATTATGCGAACCAACCGGAGAGCCCGATGACAGAAGACCTGACCACCCTGAACAAGCAGGCCATCGCCGCCGCAAAAAAACACATGGGGGAAGTGGCCTGGCCCACAGTGGCGCTGACCTTTGCCACGGTGGGGGCTTTTGCGCTTACGCTGGCTCTTTTCGCCGCCGGGCTGCTACCCGCTTGGGCCGCCACCCTGCTGATCGGCGCGTTGACGTATTTCTCCTACACCCCACTGCACGAGGCCGTTCACAACAATATCCACGGTGAACACGACCAGCTGACCTGGCTCAACCATCTGTGCGGGTATCTGGTTGCGCCGCTGATTGCCGTGCCCTACCAATCTCACCGGCTGGAGCACTTCACCCATCACCGCTACACCAACCAGCCAGATAAAGACCCGGACTTCCTCATCAGCGGCATGGGCAAGGGGCCCTTCAGCGCCCTGCTGACGGTGCTCAAGTTCCTGTGGGTACAGAACACCTTCTTCGCCCGTCAACATTGGGGCAACGCATCCCGCAAAGAACGGGCCATTTACAGCACAGAACTGATGGTATCCATCGGCTGGCGAGTGGTGTTCCTGGCGCTGGTCAGCCAGAGCGGAGGAGCAGTGGTTGTGCTTCTGGGGTACTTGATTGGCGGCGCCTTCACCGCCTACTGGTTTGCTTACCGGCCGCACCTGCCCTACAAGGAGCCCAAGCGCTACCGCAACACCAACAGCCTGATCATGCCCACCGCTATGAAGCCGCTTGAGTGGTTCTGGCTCGGGCAGAATCTGCATTCCATCCACCATCTGTTTCCCAGAGTGCCCTTCTACCGCTACCACGCACTGCATCGCGAAATAGAACCGGTTCTTCGGGCCCACGGCACCCCCATCATCGGCATCTTCAACCGCCGCCCGCAGTAATAATTTGGGGTCAGACCCCAGCACATTTGAAGGGGCGAAATGTCTTGGGGTCTGACCCCAACTTGAATCCCGGGGGCATTGCCCCAATAATGGAGAAACCTCCCGGGAACATTGCCATGAACAGAAACCTTGCAACACAGTTACCGCCCTGGCGCCGGATGGTGTCCGGCTTTGCCGTGGCTGTGTTTGCGCTGGTTCTTCTTTGTTCGATCACCCAAGCGCACGCTCAGCCGAGCCCGGCGGGCAAGGTTGTTGTCAATCACCTGGACCATCTGGTTGTTGCCAGCCACAACCCGGCGTTGGCGGTGGCAGACACCGGCTCAGCGGAAGACGAGCCCCTCATTGATTCCCCGGAGCACCTGGCCCGGCTTTTTGGCGCTGTGCTCTGGTCGCAGTCCCGCTCTCCGGTACCTGCAGCCGACTACCGCACCGAGCGAGCAGCGTCCCTCGCTGATTTCACCACTCCGCCCCTGCGGGCACCGCCCATCGCCTAATCCTCTGTACAGAACATCACGCAGACCGGCCGTAACGCCTGTCTGACCGCGACCCTGTTTATCAAGGATTACCGATGAAATCATTACGTTCACGGGCTATCGTGTATGGCCTGGTGATTGTGCTCGGGCTACTGAGTGCGATGCCGAATCTGTTGCCGGCTAACCTGGCCGACAAGTTCCCGGACTGGTACCTGGAGAACACCCTTGCCCTGGGGCTCGACTTGCAAGGCGGCTCACACCTGCTGCTGGAAGTTGACGCCACCGAACTGCTCGCCAACAACCCGGGCCAACCGGAAGACCTGCTCCTCAAAGATGCCGTAGAACGCAGCCTGGAAGTGGTACGCCGGCGCCTGGACGAAACCGGCCTGGTGGAGCCCAGCATTACCCGCCAGGGCAAAAACCATATCCTGGTGCAGATGCCCGGCGTGGCCGATCCAGCCCACATCCGGGAACTGCTGGGCACCACCGCCCAGATGACCTTCCATTGGGTAGCAAAACCGGATGAAAGCCGGCGCTCCGCCGTTCTCCGGCTGACCGACGCCACTGGCGAACAGGAATATGTGCTGGAGAAACGGGTAGCCATGCAGGGCGAACACATCAGCGATGCCCAAATGGCCTTCAATCAGGACACCACCGAACCGGTGGTCAACTTCAAACTCGACTCCGAGGGCACCCGCCTGTTCGGCGACATGACCCGCCAGAACATCGGCCGGCCACTGGCCATTGTTTTGGATAACCATGTCATCACTGCACCGGTCATTCGCAGCGTCATCGCCGGCGGCAGCGGCGAAATCAGCGGTTCTTTCACCACCGCTGAAGCAAGCAATCTGGCCCTGTTACTGAGAGCCGGCGCCCTGCCCGCGCCCCTGCACGTCATTGAAGAACGCACGGTAGGGCCAGACCTCGGCAGTGATGCCATCGCCATGGGGGTGAGCACCGGCCTGCTCGGCGCAGCCCTGGTGATCGCTTTCATGCTTGGCATCTACGGCCGCTGGGGGTTGATCGCCTGTGCGGGATTAGCGGTGAACATTGGCCTGGTTCTGGGTTTGCTCAGCATACTCGGGGCCACACTGACACTGCCGGGCATTGCCGGCATCATCCTCACCATTGGCATGGCGGTCGATGCCAACATCCTGATCAACGAACGCATCCGGGAGGAATCCCGCAAAGGCAAGGTCGCCTGGATGGCTCTGCGGGAAGGCTTCGGGCGTGCCTACAGCACCATTCTGGATTCCAACATCACCACGCTGATTGCCGTCAGCCTGCTGTTTATGGTCGGCAGCGGCCCGGTAAAAGGGTTCGCGGTGACCATCGGCATCGGTTTGCTCACCTCCCTGTTCACCGCCGTGGCCTTCAACCGCTTGGTGATGGAATGGTGGATCAAGGGCCGGGAGCGGGAGCCGCTCACCATTGCAGGCTTTGCCTGGCTGGATCGCCTGAGCGAACGGGGCGTCAACTTTATGAAAGGCCGAGTGCTTGGCCTGGTGCTGTCTGGTGTTCTGTCGATTGCCTCCATCGCCCTGTTTATCCAACCGGGCCTGGATTACGGCGTGGACTTCACCGGCGGCACCCTGGTGGAAGTGCGCGCACCTTCCGTCTCCGTAGATGAGTTGCGAACAACCCTGCAAAGCCAGCAGCTGGGCGCTGCGTCCATTCAGGAGTTCGGCCAGGACGGTGATTTCCTGATCCGGCTGCCGGCGGAGGCCAGCTCCAACACAGGCGCGGCACACCCGGTAGACGCCCTGAAATCCGCCGTCACCCGCCTGCAACCGGATGCCAGCTTCCCGAAAGTGGACGTGGTCGGCCCAAAAGTCAGCGGCGGCTTCAGCGATGCCACCATCCTGGCCATCCTGTTGGCCGGTGCGGGCATGCTGGCTTACCTGTGGATTCGATTTGAATCCCACTTCGCCCTGGCCGCCACCATCACCATCGCCCTGGACCTCACCAAAACCATCGGCTTCTTCGCCTTGGCCGGTGTCGAATTCAACCTGACCGCCGTGGCCGCTTTGCTGGCGCTGATTGGTTATTCGGTGAATGACAAAGTGGTGGTGTTCGACCGCATCCGGGAAAACCTGCGCCAAACACCGGACATGCCCATGCTGGAATTGCTCAACCGCAGCATCTCCTCCACCCTCACCCGAACCGTGTTCACCTCCGTGACCACCTTCCTGGCACTGTTGCCCATGGGCATCGCCGGCGGCGCGGCCGTCTCCAGCTTCGCCTTGCCCATGCTGTTCGGCATCGTGATCGGCACCAGCTCCTCTGTGTTCATCGCCTCGCCGATCCTCTACTACCTGAGCGAACGTCGATCCCGAAAAGGTCTCGCCCAACTGCGACCCACCGCCGAGGAAATGCGCAAAGAACTGGAACTGATCCCATAACCTTTGGGGTCTAACCTTTGAGGTCAGACCCCCGGACATTTCACCCAACGAAATGTCTTGGGGTCTGACCCCAATTTCAGCGGCTGACCAGGAAGTCGGCGAATTTTCGGGTGAAGAAACCGGGCAGGAGTTTGTTGGTGAACCAGAGGCTGCGGGCGCGCCAGCCGGGGATGATCATAAAGCGTCGGCGGTCGATGCCATTGCGGATCTGTGCCACGGCATCATCCAGCTGCAAAGTGCCGGCCATCAGCTTCAGGGCTTCCGTCTGCTTTGGGCGATTGAGGCGCTCGGCCTCTACCATCGGGGTTTCCACCTCTGGTGGGCACACCACCGATACATCAACACCCTTGGTTGCCAGTTCGATCCGCAACACCTCGGCCAAGCCAACCACACCATATTTGGACGCACAGTAAGCCGCGTAGCCGTAACAGCCCACCAACCCCGCCATTGAAGCCACGAGAACCAGGTGCGAACCGGCGGCCATATGAGGCAGTACGCCCGCCACCACATTACGAGAGCCAATCAGGTTGATGTTGATGACCCGGGCATAGGCGTCGTCATCGATCGCCTCAAAATCCGCAGCAATTGCAATGCCCGCGCAATGAATCACCACATCGGGTTGCCCACCTTCAGCAGCCTGGGCGAAGGCTGCTCTCACCTCGTCCGGCCTGGTTATGTCCATGGCGAACGCCCGTATCCGGTCTGGTCCGGCAATGGTGACCAGTGCCTTCAATGCCTGTTCAGTTGGCTGAATATCAAACAGAGTAACCGCCGCGCCTGAAGCCAGGTACGTGCGCGCCAGTTGAAGGCCGATACCACTCGCACCGCCGGTTATGTACACCTGTTGTTCCACAATCACACTCCGAATTGTCTTGTTATACCTCCAGCATATCGGCGAAGGCAGTGAAACCCCATGCCCCAAGCGCCTTTTCAATGACCGACAGTGGGGCTATTGACCCACCCACCAGCTTGTGCTGCCCGCAACATTTGTCCTATTTCCCGAACCTGCCGATTGTGAAACACTTGGCCACTTCCATGGCACAGCAAAGGAGCACACCATCACAATGGCCGTAACATCCGTCGCCCTGGTGGCGCACGACAACAAAAAGAAAGAACTGGTTGAATGGGCGAACGAAAACCGCACCCGCCTTGCGCCGCTGCGTCTATACGCCACCGGCACCACCGGCCGCCTGCTCAAAGAAAGCCTGCAACGTGACGACCTGCACAGCCTGCTGAGCGGCCCTCTGGGTGGCGACCAGCAAATCGGCGCCAAGATAGCCGAGGGTGAAATCGACCTACTGGTATTCTTCTGGGACCCACTGGAACCCCAACCCCACGACCCGGACATCAAAGCCCTGCTGCGCATCGCCGCCCTTTGGAACATCCCGGTTGCCTGCAACCGCGCCACCGCAGAGTTCGTGCTGACCTCCGCCTACATGACCGACGACAATCACCGGTCACAAAAGCCGGATTTTTCCGATTACACCGGCCGCAAAGTTCGTTAACAGAAAGTCACAGGCATGTGAAGGATACGGTAGAAAGCGACTTATTCCGCAGTAAAGCCTTGCCCGGGAACTGGCACGGGTATTGGAAGAGCTGGAGCGCGAAGGACGACATCCGGGAACGTACGCTGGAGGAACAGGTAAACGGAGATTGGTAAACGGGCCACCCCGCTGAGGCGGCCCTATACGGCATCAGGAAGCTTTCTTCAGCTTCTTCTTCAGTGACTTGATCTTGGCTTCGTGCTTCTCGATCTTGGCTTTGCGGGCGTTGATCTTTTTCTTCAGGTTTTTCTCAGCTTTCTTGGACATAACTGCCTCCTGGGCATGATCGCGGCTAGTTTTCGGGCTTATGCTGCTTGATAAAGCCACGAATAAACTGCCTGATTTCGCGAGCGGCGCTGGTATCCAGCTCTTCACACAACTCAATGAACTGCTCGCGCTCGGTGCTGCTGATCCGAATTAGCAGCTGGCTATCTTTCTTGTTGGGCTTCACCTTTTTCGGTTTCACCTTTTTGGGACTATCAGTCACTGCGGATACTCCTGGTGAGGATGAAGCTTATGGTTGGAAGATATTTACATTGTATATACGTTTTTGGAGAAAGCAAATCGGGAGTAGCCAGTCTTACATTCAATCAACTCGGAAGTTGAAACAGCACGCTCATCGGCGCGCTACCGGTGTGGCTTTTGTACTCAACTGGACCGAAGTATGTAAACGGTGCCGATTTGCCGTTACGAAGCTTATTCTCACGAACGAATAGGTGCACCGTCAGCCCTAGCTTCTCGTGATTGATGAGTTCCCTGCCACGCTTGTTTTCCGGGGTCGTTGAATTCTGGCTTTGCCAGTGGAACGTGCTTTCGTCGACCCAATGATCGACATAGCGGTGCTGGCTGGCCTTACCCTGCTTATTGAGGGTTACCAAAAGAATGTGGGCTCCAGCCTCCTTCAAAAAAACATGACCACTCTGCCAGTTCCCCGGGTTAAATTCCGCTCCAAAAAGCGCTGGAATATCCTCTCTCAGCAATTCCTGTCCACGAGCCATCTCAAGAGGCGAGATCACCTCTTTCAGCCTAGCGAAGGTCCTGAACTGCTCTAATAGCTCTGGGGTAACAACGATGTCGTCATAGTCTGGATTCGCAGCTTCCAGCATATACTCACCCTGAGCGGACTTCCGAACAGTCCGAAGCAGGTATTGGGTATCGCCAGCCTCGTCCACTCTTTCGATCGCTAACGTGTTATCGGTGATCTTGCCTGCGGCTCCAGAGCTGATCTGCTCGAGAAGTAGATAGTCACCATCGTGAATGGGGTTCTTGCCACCATTCATGGAATTACCAGAGGCTTTCGCGATGAAATGCTTCTCCGGGTTTAATCGACCGTAGCCATTACCCAGAGACCGATATTCCACATCCTCAATCGCATCAACCCTGCTGTTTCTGAAGTGGCCACAAGCAATCTTAAGGGTTGGGAAAAATGGAAGCTCCGTACCTTCACGCGGCATTGGCACAACATTGCTCTGTTGATCGACTTCCACTTTGGAGCCTTGCCTGGCTTCATAAGATGCAAGTCGATAATCGACCAATTCTTGGACCATCGACTCGAAGATCGTTACCAACGATGCTTTAATCTGGAACGCTGGCTCGAACTGTCCATCCGCAACATGGAACACGGCAGGTGTTTTATTCGTCCAGTGATCCACCGGGTTCTTTTTCCAATATCGCTGCCACTCGCTAGCATCACCATCAAGGTGGCGCACAGACTCAGCCAGTTCAGAAAATAATCGCGGACGACGCTTCAATATTCTCCAGGACTCGGCTGCGAGCGCGGGTAGGCCCACTCCCTTTTCCCAGCCACTTAAAGCCTGAAACCCTTCGAGCAAAACCATTTTGAAGGATTTCGCCATGGAGGTTTTCTCAACCTCCACAAGAAATTCTTCATGAGCAAGCAACAGCGCAACTTCCTCATCAGAAAGGTCGTCCATATCCCTTAACAGACCAAACCAACTTCCATGCTGTTTTCGCGTCTGGGCTATGTTGGCACCGAAATGATAATACTCAGTGAGAGTCGGCCTCCGCCCAAGCGTATCCTTTAGCGCCTGATAGTCTTTCTCTGCCCCCTTCTGATCCAGCCCTTTCAGGAACTCAATCACTTCCAGATCATAATTAACGAAGCAGCCATCGGGTAATTCCAGCCGATTCTGCTCTGCTTTTCTCGCAAAATCAGCAAGCTGACGCTGGTTCATCGACTGCCCCATAAGGGCTTGGGGCTTGTGGAGAAAGCTCTGGTGGTTCCCCACAAAATCGAGAACTACAAGCCGATCTTTACCATTACTCTTACGCAGGCCTCGGCCGATCTGCTGAAGAAATAAAACCTTCGATTCGGTTGGCCGGAGCAACAAAACCGTGTCAATCGCGGGAAGGTCCACGCCTTCGTTAAACAGGTCCACAGAGAAAATCACATCGAGATCACCCGACTCCAGCAACTCGAGTGCTTCACCTCGGGACATTTCTGAATCACCGTGAACGGCAACGGCTCTGACATTGTTCTTTTGGAAATAGCGAGCCATAAAATCCGCATGTGCGCGGGACACACAGAAGGCCAGTGTGCGGCTTTGCTTATTCTGATTCCAAACTCTCAACGCATGGCGCGCACGCCCCATAGTAGCGAGTTTATGTGCGAGTAAATCAGGATCGAACTTCCCGTTGCGCCAAGGAATTTCCTGGTACTCCACGGTTTCGTCGTAAATACCGTAGTAATGAAATGGGACAAGGAAATCGCCCCTTACGCCATCGAATAACGGGTACTCGTAAACCAGATTGTCGTCACAAAGTGACAGAATGTCGGACCGGTCCGTTCGGTCAGGTGTGGCTGTCAGCCCCAACAAAAACTGTGGCGCAAAATACTTTAAGAGACGGTGGTATGTCGGGGCGGCTGCGTGATGAAATTCATCAACCACAATGTAATCAAAATGCTGAGGAGCAAACCGCTCAAGGTGGGACTCTTTACCTAGCGTTTGGATGGACGCGCAGAGGATATCGACAGAATGATCCCGCTGCTTGCCCATATAAAAACCAACGCGACTATCTGGTTTTATTCGGACAAAAGTCTCGGCGGCTTGGTACAGAATTTCCTCTCTATGCGCCACAAACAAAATTCGTCGCGCACCCAACTGCTTGGCATCAAAGGCTGATAACCACGTTTTACCAAGGCCGGTAGCTAGAACCACCAGGCCTCGCTTGTATCCCTCGCCCCTGGTCTCGTCCAGAGCCTTTAACGCAGCCTTTTGCACTTGATTAGGTGTTGGAGGGGCTTCCTGCTCAGCACTACCAGGTGCTACTGGCTGAGGTGGAGGAATACGCCTTTTCGCATACTCGTCGATCCAATGATCTGTTAGCGGAACAACATTGGGGTGCCGGAAAATTTCTTCGAAACGGTTTACAGCCTCCAGATAGCCGGTTTCTGGCGGATAGTCGATTTGATAGTTCCACTCCAGTCCATCCTGAAGCGCTTGCCGACTGATATTACTAGAACCAATAAACGCCCTTCCCCAATGTTGGCGAGCACCACCATGCCCCGCAAAGAGGTAGGCTTTCATATGGAAACTACTGCCTTTACTCTCGTATACGGCAACTTGTGCACCGTGATCTTGCAGCAGGGATAGCTTGCGCAATGCTTCCGGATCAGTGATATCGAGGTAATCACTGGTTAGAATTCTCACCCGTGCCGGCGCAGGCTCCCGGTCTTTCTGAATCACATCCAGAAGATCCGGAAGCAACAAATTCAAACCCGTCGTTTTCACAAATGCGACTGCCATATCTACTTGGCCTGCTGAGCGTATCGCATGGCACAGTTTCGGCAAGAAATGATGCTGCTTGCCTCCGATAGTCAGCCTGTCATGCGCTGCTGGTGCTTTATGAGCAAGTATGTTTAGCCATTGCTCATCACGCTCGGGCCGCTGATCGTGAGTCCGCCAGAAAGTTAGTTCGACATCCTTATCGACGGCTTCAAACCATTGCGCAGCCAACTCTTCATTTGCATCCGTAAAATGCCGCCCTCCACTTTGGCGCTCACCTTCACCAAGTTTGAAGCTGGCATACAAAGTGCCGCCGGGTTTGAGAGCAGACCAAAGGCGAGTTAGAGCGCTCGGAACTTCATTGGCGGGAAGATGTAGCAAACTGGCACAGGCCCATATTCCGTCGTAGGCATTCAGTTCTTCAACATCCAGAAACGACCGATGCGCAACCGGAAGCCCAGTTTTCTGACTAGCAAGCGCGGTGATTGCCTGCGATGCATCAAAGGCGGTAACCCGATATCCATGACCGTGAAAATACAATGCATCTCGGCCAGAGCCACAACCCGCATCAAGTATGTGGCCACCGGCGGCCACATGAGGGAGGAAGACGCGATAAATGTCATCCATCGATACATCCAGAGTTGAATCCACAAACGCTTCGGCATTGGCATCGTAATAGCCCAGCGTGTCTGACATGCGGTGGTTTCCTTACTACTAATTCGCGCCTTATTTTGTTAGCCAGGTTACCAGGGAGTGATTATTTGTCCAATCACCTACTCACACACCAAATTCCCCAACGCATCCTCCCTGCACCGCCGCCCCTCCCGGTCCCGCCAGTTCCCCAACGAATCCTTCCGCCACACCTCTTCACCATCAGAAGACCGATAGTTTCCAAGGCTGTCTTTGCGGTAACGGTTGCCGGTTCGGTTGTCGTTCCAGTGGCCGAATGCGTCTTTGCGTAGTGTGCCTTGCTCGCCGCTGTCGCACTGGTAGCGCATGTTGCCCAGGGCGTCTTTGCGGTAGGTGCAGTTTTCCTGTGCGGACAGCCAGCCGGATGCCAGCACAAGCAGTGCTATGGCCAGTGCAATCATTAGGTGTTTCGCAAAGGTGCTTGCTCGCACGGTACTCCCTCCTCTGGCGCCGCCGTTCTTCCAGTTTAGTCACGGGGGCGACAGGCTGCGTCGTGTGCTGGTCTTTTTGTGCGTGGCTTCTGGCATTCGCCAACCACGCAGCCTATGTCGATGCTTGGTGGCCAGTCTTGGCATAAAACGAGTATCCGGATTATCTGGTTGATTATGGTGTCACGACCGTAGCGGCTCGACATTCCACTTTAGCCATTGTCCTAGCACCGAATACATCTGGGAGACTTGCCAACCCTTCTGTTATTAGCTATTTTGAGCGGCCTGATTAATCGGCCAGGAGGCCGATCCTACACAGACTCAAGGACATGAGATCATGAGTTACCGTCTCACGGAAGTGGCGGCCCTACCAAATTCTCCGAATGAATGGCTATTCCTGGTTCACCCGCTGACTGCAGTGGATATCGTCAGCGCAGTCTTGAACCCCTACACAACTGCCAGATACAAAATTGAGAACCTTGATCCCAAACAGCGAAGGAACGAGGTTCTTGAGCAGCTTGCTAGCGGTGAACTGGTTCTTTTCGACACCAGCGGTGCCAGCCCTGGCATCTTCCGCCATCGTCGTGCTGAGCCGGAAACCCTGGTCAGCAACCTGCCGCCCCAGCTGACCCGGGCGCTGAACGACCATTGGAGTGGAACGGCCGGTGTCGGCATCTCAGCCCCTGTCCAGAGTGACAGCCTGGCACCAGCTATTGAACCGGCGTACCAGCCTTCGCCCGCACCACCGCGCCCGAAACGGGATCCGGGCTTCCGAACCCTGGACCTGAACTACCGCTGGCCCGATGGCACCGGTGTGGCAGAAGCCCCCTATGTCGTGGAAGGACTGAATACATATAAGGAAGGCCACCTGGACAGCGAAGGGAAGGCCCGGGTCACCGGGCTTAAAGACCCGGTGGTCAATGTCCGATTCGGCCAGCCGGCCCCCGCAGGAGAACTCAATATCCTCCGCCGTCAGCTCCAGGTTCAGTTGGATGGCATCCTAAAGCGGGAGCGTGACGACGCCGCACGCCGGCAAGCCAGCACCGATAAATTGCCACTGGCCCACAATGTGGGTATCCATATTGCCCACGGGTTCGTCGGCTTGTGGGACAGCGCAGTTGGACTTATCTCCAACAACCTGACCCTTCTCAATTTGACTCACGTGGGCTACTACAACCGGGCTCTCCAGTCCGCTTGGGCCGCGACCCGGGACGGTTCAGACCAGGCTTGGGTAGACACCTTCAAACAGCAGTTCGACGAGGCCAACAAGCAGGCGCTGGTGGAGGCCCTGGGCTTTGACCCGGACGCCATCACCCGCGAACAACTGGTTGAAGCCTATGAAGTCGCCAGTCTGATAAGTGCTGATCCGGAATCCCGGGACATGATCGGTCGCTTTGCCGTGGACTTCGCCCAGGCCCAGGACAGCACCGAAATCAGCTATTTTGCCGGTGGTATGGTGCTTGAACTGGTGCTGGCCATCCTGATGGGTGCAGCTGCAGGGGCCAGTGCAGCCTCGGCCGCACCCCGCTACCTCCGTAAACTGGCCCCATTGGCAACAGCCCTGCGCAACTTGGCGGCCCGATTAAAGATCACCTACCAGACCCGCTACCACTACAACGTGAAAACCGACACGGTATGCGAAAGCACCTGCCGCCCCCGGCCAGACGGCGTGCAAGTGGAAACCCGGAACTTCCGCAGCCGGCGGCTGAACGTCACCACCTTTGAGGGGGCCAAGGCGGCCCTGGTCGCCGCTCGCCACCGCCTGATTGCCCGTGGCGGCTACACCCCCAAGTACACTCAGGAAGAGCTGCTGATATTGGCAAGGGAAGGTCTGGACAACGACCACTTCATTGTCCGTCTGGTGGAAGAGCAGCACTTAGACGGCCACCGGCAACCGTCTGGCTCCATGAACGGCACCCTGGGCCGTCTTGACGGCCAGAACGGCCAGGTCCGCTTCTGGTCCACCACTCTAGACCAGATCGAAGCCTCCGACACCTGTCCCCGGCTGATTGCCCAGCAGTTAGGGGTTGAATACAACCCCAAGGCCACCTACAAGCTGGCGATTATTGACCGGGAAAAGGCTGCTAAAGTGGCGGATGCGGAAACCATCATCCCAACCTTTAACAACATCAAAGCCCATATCCGCAACAATGTGGATGGCTATGCCGATAAGGACGAGCTGTTGGACAAGGTTATGACCCCTGAATACCAGGCGACCTATGAAAAGCTGGTTGAGGGGATGGGGAGTGCAGAGTGGGAAAGTGTGGACCGGCGAAATGCCTATTTAGTTAGACAAGGGCTTGATGCCGTCCAACTGCGGCAGTTTGAAACTCGTTTTAATATTCAGACCAACACAGGGGCCAATCAGCACTTTTTGGGCAACGGTTTGACCAAGCACACGGAGCTATCACAGGACGGGAAGGTGGTCCACGGAGCCATGGAAACGCTTACGGTAGAGAAAAATCCACAAACCTTCCATGCCATGACCAACGGTGGTCAGGGTGGTCCTGAGGCTTATGTGGAGCTCATTGATTTAACACCTATAGATTTTGGAGATTGATATGAAATATTCCAAGTTACCTCCTTGGCCCTTTATTGATCCCGAAAACCCACCTGAAGGTTATCTCAAAGTTGGAGAAAGCTTGGATCAGGCCCGGAGTACCTATGCACCTCAGCTTTGGTATTTTTTTGTTTATGAGGGCCGATTAATCATTGTTAAGAAAGAGTGGATTCAGTTTGATGATGAGCCTGGTGAGTATGCCATTCGCCAATACGAGTACCCCATCGCTGGTGCCCGCTGGTTCGTGGACACGGTGGAACGTTTTTTCCTGCCGCCGGATCATCCCAATGCGGTGCCACGGGGCAAGCTGAATGTACGAGGGGAGGTTGATGGCGAAACCCTCGGCGTAACCCGGGGGACATGGTACGGCGGTGACCATATTCCCGGCTACTCCTTCGATAACCTGAATCGCATTGAACATTCAACACTCCTGCCCGAAGGTGCTTATTGCCAAATGTTCAAAATGGGCGACCCATGGCTGTTCCAGGATGGATTGTTTGATTTGTTCAAGGAAATTGCCCAGCGGCATGAGAATGGGGAGTTCTGACCGTAGCCTCCGACACTTGCCCCCGGCTGATTGCCCAGCAGTTAGGGGTTGAGTGCAACCCCAAGGAGAGTGATATGAAGTATCCCAGACTTACTCCCTGGCCGTTTATTGATCCTGATGCGCCGCCGGAGGGCTACCTCAAAGTTGGAGAAAGCCTGGACCATGCCCGGAGTACCCACTCACCTCAGCTTTGGCACTTTTTTGTATACAAACAGCATTTAATCATCGTGATTAAAGAGTGGCTGAAAGGTCGAAATGGGAAGCATGGAAAGTATGCCAGCTCCCAGTACGAATACCCCATTGCTGGTGCCCGCTGGTTTGTGGATACGGTGGGGCGTTTTTTCCTGCCACCGGATCACCCCAATGCG
This sequence comes from Marinobacter excellens LAMA 842, assembly GCF_001574445.1. Classification (NCBI taxonomy): domain Bacteria; kingdom Pseudomonadati; phylum Pseudomonadota; class Gammaproteobacteria; order Pseudomonadales; family Marinobacteraceae; genus Marinobacter; species Marinobacter excellens. Next base: position 126,112 of record NZ_LOCO01000007.1, on the reverse strand, counting down.
GTGCCAAGAGGGGCAATAACCATAGAGGAGCCGGTTGATGGTGAAACCCTCGGCGTAACCCGTGGGGCGGCTTACGGAGGTGAGTTTATCCCTGGCTACTCCTTCGATAACCTGAATCGTATCGAGCATTCAACTGTGCTCCCTGAAGGTGCTTATTGCCAAATGTTTGAAATGGGCGACCCATGGCTATTCCAGGATGGATTGTTTGATTTGTTCAAGGAGATTGCCCAGCGTCACGAAAACGGTGAGTTTTAATTAAGAGGTGTTCAACACGAATCCACGGGTGGACCTATAAAACATGAGTTTCGTATCTCCGTGAATAATGAATACCCAATAGCTTATCCACAATACCCTTAACCCATATCGAAAATCCCTGTTTGCCTTGATATTCATCAGTGATTACCATCGCGCCCCTTTCAATTAATGCACCAAATCAGGGCAAGCCAAGATCATGGGACGCAGGAACGAGCAGCTGCGCTGGCAGCTGGCCAAAGGATTGCTGAATGCACTTCATCTGGAACGACTGGCCACGCGGTACAGTCGAACCACGGTTATGGCTGTGTTCAATCTGATCAATGGTGGTTTCAGTATTGCGCTGGTCTCTTTTGTTGCACTTGTCACCCAGGAAGCGTTTATCTTTCCCTCGCTCGGCGCCACCGCCTTTATTCTGTTCTATGTGCCCATGGCCCAACCCGCTTCACCAAGAAACACCCTGTGCGGACACCTCATTGGCGCTCTCACTGGGCTGTTCAGCCTGTACCTGTTCGGTTTGCAGGATCAGCCGTCCGCTTTTATGACGGGTGTCGACTTGCCTCGGGTGGGCGCAGCGGCCCTGTCTCTGGGGCTGGCCAGCTGCCTGATGGTGGTGTTCAGGGTAGCGCACCCACCAGCGGGCGCTACGGCGCTGATCGTTTCCCTGGGGCTGATGCCAGACCCGGCCCAATTACCTATACTGATGGCCGGTGTCGGCTTGCTGCTGGCGCATGCTTTTGTAATGAATCGCTTGGCCGGCATCCCCTACCCGCTGTGGTCCACAGCAACAGCAGGGCCCGTCATGCAGGATAGGAAAACGTCATGCTGAACTTTCTGGGAACAGATTTACCTATCATTCAGGCGCCCATGGCAGGCGTTCAAGACAGCCGGCTGGCGGCAGCGGTTTCCAATGCCGGCGGGCTCGGATCGCTGCCTTGCGCGATGTTGACCGCGGCTGCACTCCGGGCAGAGCTTGAAGCCTTGAAAGGCAGCACAAACCGGCCATTCAACCTGAATTTCTTTGCCCACACTCCACCAGAACCCGATACCTCAGCGGAAAAGTCCTGGCGGGCGGCGCTGGCGCCCTACTATAGGGAATACGGGTTGGACGAAGGCGTTATTGCCAATGGCCCCGGGCGGCAACCCTTCAACACCGAGATGGCTGCCATTGTGGAGGAATTCCGGCCAGCCGTTGTGAGCTTCCATTTTGGCCTGCCTGCGCCCGAGTTGCTGCAACGGGTCAAAGCCGCTGGAGCTACGGTGCTGTCATCGGCTACCACGGTAGAAGAAGCCCTTTGGCTGGAAGGCAACGGAGCCGACGGCATTATTGCCCAGGGGCTTGAGGCCGGTGGCCACCGGGGTATTTTCCTGACAAAGGACATGAGCACGCAGATGGGAACGTTTGCCCTTTTGCCCCAGGTGGTTGCTGCGGTGAGTGTGCCGGTTATTGCAGCCGGTGGCATTGCCGATGCCAGGGGCGTAAAGGCGGCACTGGCACTTGGCGCTGCGGCGGCCCAGGTGGGCACGGCGTTTATGCTGTGTCCGGAAGCCACAACCCGGGCGGTTCATCGCGAGGCGCTAAAGAGCGATGCGGCCCGGCACACGGCCATCACTAATCTGTTCTCCGGGGGCCCGGCAAGAGGCATTATGAACCGAGTGATGCGAGAGCTGGGGCCGATATCAGCCCTGGCTCCCGCTTTCCCATTGGCCACCAACGCCATAGCACCATTGCGGGCGGCCGCCGAGGCACAGGGCTCCGGGGATTTCTCGCCGTTGTGGTGTGGGCAGAATGCATCGGGGTGCCTGGAGGTTCCGGCGGCGGAGCTGTTACGAAACTTGGCACAAGGCAGCAATTAAGCCATTCTGATGGGCCAATCAGCGCTCGCTATGCGGGGCTTATAAATATCCCGATCGGACCAAAGGCCAATGACTGACGAGAATAATCCTTTCCGTTTTCGCTTCCGGGTGCGCTATGGCGAATGCGACGCCCAGGGTGTGGTGTTCAATGCCCGCTATGCAGATTTCGTGGATATTGCTGTGAATGAGTATATCCGCACGCTGTTTGGTGATTACCAGCACCTGCTTGATCAGGACCTGGACATCCAGGTAGTCAGCATGACCGTTAACTGGAAAGCACCAGCGAAGTTTGACGATGTGCTGGAAGCCCGCATCAAGGCCGGGCGGCTGGGGAATACGTCTTTCACGCTGCACCTGGAATTCTTCCGGCACGGTGACGGGCAGTTTATCGCCGATGCAGACATAACCTACGTGCTTATCCAGCCTTCAAAGATGGCCAAGGCCGTCATTCCAGGCAGCCTGAGAGACAAGCTGGAAACCGGTGCGCCCGGGGTGCTGATCAGCCATGCCGGAGAGACTGTGTAGTAATTTATGAGAAAATCGATCAAACGCTCCCTGGCGCTGATTCTGACACTGCTGATGGTGGGCATTGCCTATCTCTGGCTGACCTTTGTCAGCAGCTTTGGCTATAACCCAACGGCGGAGCTGCCTGCCATCGACGAGGACGAAACCTATTCGGTGTTTGTGTACGGCACCCTCACCCGGCCCTGGGTGCGTTGGCTGGTGACGGGGCGTGCCGGCAGCAGCGAACTGGCAATACTCCCGGGTTTTCGCAAGGAAAAACTGGATATAAAGCCGGACGCTGATGCCAGCGTAGCCGGAGAGGTGATTGAAGTGAGCGCTAGTGAATTGCGGGCATTGGACAGGTATGAGCGGCTAGGTGTGCGCTACGAAAGGGTGGAGTTAACACTGCAGGATGGCCGATCAGCCTGGGTGTACAGGCTGATGGAGCCACTGATCCTTGAGCTGGAGTAAGCGTTATTTCTTCACCCACTGGCCATTGACCTGAACGAACTGCCCGGCCGGTGTTTTCTCGATAGCTTTCTTGCCAGCCACAGTTTCCACCTGGGTAACCGGTATGTCGTGCCGCTCGGCAATGCGGGCATATTCATCCCGGCGCGCGTTGTTGATGGCCTGCACCACCGCAGGCGCATCGCCTTCTGCGCGCACCACTTCCAGGTATCCGGTCGGCGTTTCGCCCACCAGGCCCTGCTGTTTGACGGTTTCCAGTTTCTGCTTGGCCTCTTCCAGGCTCATGGCGAGCGCCGGCAGTGCCATGCCGATGGCCAGAAGGAAGGCGCCCAGTTGCATCAGTCGTTTCATCTTCAACCCCTTGATCTGCCCTTGTTCAGGCCGCTGTTGTTCAGAACAGGCCTTTATCACTGAACAGTTCATCCACTTCCCTGTCCACTTTAACGTAGATCTCGTGCTGGATTTTAACGTTCAGGTTCACGGTAATCGGCTCTTTCGGTGCCGCCATCTGTACGGTTGGCGTGCAGGCAATGAATGCCAAAGGCAGGACCGATATCATCAGAACTCTCATCGCCAGCGGCCTGCGTGACCGCCACACATTGATCATGGTTTTGCCTCCTGCCCGGACTGTTGCAGCCGCTCCCGAACGCGTTCGGTAACCGCTTCGTTCACCCTGCCGCTCAGCTGTAGGCTGGTTAACAGCGCAGGAATGTCTTCTTCAAGATTGATGTTCAGCACCACCGGCTGGCCGCCGCGAACGCCCGGGCTTTGTCCTTCCAGCCGCAGGCCTAACATCAGCTTTCCATTCTTATCGTAGTCTATCGTGCTATCCAGCACCGAATAGTGAAAGTTTTGCAAAGCTTGCACCACCAGGTCCACGGCCTGGCTACCGCCCAACATGGCCTGAAGGCGCTCGCCCGGTAACCGCAAGCGGCCGCCCGGAACAATAGCCGCCATGGTGCCTTGCTCAACCTCTACCGATGTGCCGGAGATTATCAGCGGTATCCGGCCGTTTAGCCTGCCGGTGCCCTCAAAGCCTTCGGCCGGGTAAACTTCTAGCAGCCGTTCAAGCGATAACTCGTAGACGTCCAACGGGACGTTAACGGGATGATTGGCCAGATCGAAGGATTGCGGTGCGACTCTCAGGCGGCCATTGAGAAATTCGGCTGTGGCCTGCTGAATCTCTAACTGGCCAGTGAGCGGCTCGGCGGCCGGCGCCCGATAATCCGCCAGCAACCGCACCGGACCTATGCCAATACCGGAGTTGATCTGGGCAATGGTGATGTCGCGCAGGCGGGCAGCCAGTGTTTCGTCTTCAAGGCTGAACAACAAGCGGCCACTCATATCGGAAAACGCGGTTCGATCGAAGACCCCATTCACGCCCGCCAGATTCAGCCGGGCATCTAGTGCGAGGGGGGCATCCGGTTCCTGCCGAAAGCTGGCGGCCGCCTCAAGCTGACCATGGTTTAACGTGAGCAACGGGGGCCACTGGGCGAGTGTATCAGCGATTGCCGTGCCGGCTTGTTCAGCGGCCATGGCCATAGCTACCCGGCCAGCCATGAACTCCCCAGTCCGGTTTCTCAACACCACCTCCGCCAACAGGCCGGAATCTGATCGCAGCTGGCCCTCAAGGCTGAGATCAGACACAGCGCCACTCACCCGCCCGTCGAACCGCCAACCCTGGGGTTTCAGGCTGGGGTGTTGCAAGTTTTCAATCTCAATGGTGACCTGGCCAGCCACCGCAGTGCGGTCCACAAGGGCTTCGACGCCACCGAGGTTGATGGTGACGGTTACATCGGTCAGATCCAGCTGCACGTTATTTAAGAAAACCGAAGAATCTCCGGCGTTCTGTGCAAGGGTGGCGGCCGTCAGCCTTGAACCGGGTTTAAAACGGACGATAACCGCCTGGTTGTCTGCCTCAACCGAGTTAACCACCTCAGCCCGGATGCCGGTCACGCGCCAATCCGTAGTCTCGATATCCGGCAGGGCAATGCCCATTCGCCCCTGCTGCAGCAAGAATGACCAGTCCAGCGCGGAAGCTGACGGCAGCCACAGCAAGCAGGCCAACAGGATGATCAGCGATCGCCATGGAAATCGTCCGCGCGGGATCAATACAACACTCCTTTGCTCACAATCAGGTAGTATGTGCCGATAAACGCTGGCCATGACCATACAGAGCCAGCAAGCTGAACCGGGCACAGAAACTTATATGAAGATACCAAAACGATTACAACCCCTCGTTGATGAAGGCATGGTGGATGAGGTGTTGTACCAATTGATGAGCGGCAAGGAAGCCCAGGTGTTTGTGGTGCGCTGCGGCGACCAGGTGCGTTGCGCCAAGGTATACAAAGAGGCCCAGAAGCGCAGTTTCAAACAGGCCGTTCAGTACCAGGAAGGCCGTAAGGTACGGAACAGCCGTCGCGCACGGGCCATGAGCAAGAAAACCCGCTATGGCCAGAAAGAGCAGGAAGACGCTTGGCTGAACGCCGAAGTAGACGCCCTCTACCGCCTGGCGGACGCCGGCGTTCGCGTGCCAGAACCTTTCGGTTTTGTTGACGGCGTGCTGCTGATGGAAATGATTGCCGACAGTGAAGGCAAGGCCGCGCCCCGGCTGGACGACGTTACACTCACCCCCGAACAGGCCCGCAGTTACCACAGCAAGGTGATTGCCGACGTCGTGCGCATGCTCAGTGCCGGCCTGATTCACGGCGACCTGTCCGAATTCAATGTTCTGGTTGATGCCACCGGTCCGGTCATTATCGACCTGCCCCAGGCGGTTAATGCAGCTGGCAATAACAGCGCGGAGCGCATGCTCGAGAGGGATGTAGACAACATGCGCCGCTATTTCGGCCGCTTTGCCCCGGAACTGCTGAATACCGATTATGGCAAGGAGATCTGGGCGCTTTATGAAGCCGGCGACCTGCACCCCGACAGCCAGCTGACTGGCTGCTTTGAGCACGACACCGAAAGCGCGAACGTGGATGAGCTGCTCGATGTAATTGAAGCCGCCAAGGAAGAAGAATGGGAACGCCAGGAACGCCTGCGGGATGCAGAAGACGAAGACTGACGTTGCCACCGGGCATTGTACGAAAGCCGGAGGGCCCTGCGGCGTTTAATCGTTTAGAATGGCAGGATCAATCTGCGGACCGACAAACATCTCGCTCCCTCATCTCTGCGATCCGTAAAAGGTACACCATGCTTTCAGAACGTTTTTATACCGTCCAGGACGGACGCATTGTTATTACTGCGCCCCAGGCCAGCCATTTTGCCAAAGAGATTGCCGGAGACTTCAACCCTATCCACGATCCGGACGCCCGCCGTTTCTGCGTGCCCGGTGACCTGCTGTTTGCCATTGTGGTCGGGCGCTTTGGGTTATCAGAGAACATGACATTCCGTTTCCGCAATCTGCTGGGGGCAGAAATTCCCCTGGAATTCCGGGAAACCGGCGATGACACCATCGAAGTCTGCGACGAAGCCGGCAAGGTCTACCTGGAAGTGAGCCGCAGCGGTGCGGTAATCCGGGACGAGCAAGTGATTGATGACTTCACCCGCGCCTACGTGGCGGCCTCTGGCAAGAATTTCCCCCACACGCTCAAACCGCTGATGGAATCCCACGGGGTCATGTTCAACCCCGACCGCCCGATGGTGATGTATGAAAGCATGAGCGTGGCGATCAATAAACAGGACAATCTTCAGCCAGACCTGGAACTGAACAAGGCGGACCTGGAAGTGGCGGGCAAGCGCGGCAACGTAACCCTCTCTTACCACTTGATGTCTGATGGCTGCTCGGTTGGTGAAGTGTCCAAACGCCTGATGCTGGGCGGGCTCCGGGAATACTGCCCGGAGGCCATGGCTGGTATTATTGAGGAGTTTTACCGGCTCAAGGCCCGTGGTACCCGGCTGGGCATGGAAAACGCGGATTAATCGCCCTCAGCAACCCGCTCAAAGGTGTGCAGGCAAACATCTACCGTGAGTGACAGGGAGTTCAGGGCAGCCGCCCGCTCCCGGCCTTCCGCGTTTGCCCGGTAGAAATGGGGCGTCATCGCCAGAAGGTCTGCGATGGGCTCCGCCCCCGCCAGATGCAGTGAAAACCGAACATCTTCCGAAGCCACTCGGCGAAATCCTTCCGGGGCTGGCGTCACTTTCTTCGATTCGCTCCGGATTTCAGGATAGATAATTTCCCGCAGCTCCCGCAGGTGATCCTGCCCTGCGTCCACCTGAATCAACTTGCCGCCCGGTTTGAGAACACGGCCGAATTCCGGGTACACGGGAAAGCCAAACAGGCAGAGAATACGGTCCAGTGAGCCAGGTAGCACCGGCAGATTCGCATTACTGCCCACCACCCAGCTCGGCCGTTTGTCTTCACGGGCCGCCGCCAGTACCGCCCATTTCGAGATATCCAGGCCCAATAGCGCCAGGGAGCGCTCGTCGCCCGCCGCCCAGGCCAGTTGCCGCAGGTAATAGCCTTCACCACAACCGGCATCCAGGCAACTCAGTGTGGTGCTGGCCGGCGCATCGTCCAGCGTTGCCCGCGACACCGCCTCGGCAATCGGCTGGTAATACCCTGCCTCAAGAAACCGCTGGCGTGCCGCCACCATCACCTTACTGTCACCAGGGTCCAGCGAACGTTTCTTCTGCACCGGCAACAGATGCACATAACCCTGCCGCGCCACATCAAAATTATGGCCACTGGCACACCGCCACGAACCCGACTCCCGCTGCAAGGCAGCGCCGTCCAGGGGGCAGGCTAAGGCGTCAAAGGCTGTGATGGTCATTCAATATCCTGTTGTCCGGTTCATCCACCGCGGATTATACATGCCGGGGTCAGACCCCAAGACATTTCGCCCGGGTAAATGTACTGGGGTCAGACCCCGGTACATTTTGTTACATTCGGGGATGGCACTGGGAGCCCCCTCGCAGCCTGCTTATTAGGGGTATTCCTGATAAACTAGGACGCTTGGATTTTCGTATGATCTGCGCCATTGCCGTTTACAGGTAGCTCTATGTCTTTTGTTCCATCGCCGATTCCATTTGCCGCCGACTCCGGCCCTTCCCGCCGCTTCTGTGTGGCCCCGATGATGGACTGGACAACACCTCATTTTCGCTACCTGGCGCGAGTTCTGAGCCGCCGGGCGTTGCTGTATACCGAGATGGTGACCACCGGGGCGTTGATTCATGGGGATACCGAGCGGTTTCTACGCCATGATCCATCCGAATACCCGCTGGCGCTGCAGCTTGGTGGCAGCCATGCCGGTGAGTTGGCTCATTGCGCAAAGCTGGCGCAGCAGTTTGGCTTTGATGAAGTGAACCTGAACGTCGGCTGCCCCAGTGATCGGGTGCAGAACAACATGATCGGCGCCTGCCTGATGGGCCATCCGGATAAGGTGGCGGAAGGTGTGGCAGCGATGATTGCGGCCACGGATTTGCCGGTTACGGTCAAGCACCGTATTGGCATCAACGGCCGCGAATCCTGGGATGAGCTGTGCGAGTTTATCGAAACCGTTGCTGCAGCCGGCTGCAAGACGTTCATCGTGCACGCCCGCATTGCCATTCTGGAGGGCCTGAGCCCGAAGGAAAATCGCGATATCCCACCGCTAAAGTACGATTGGGTGTACCGTCTGAAACAGGCCTACCCTCACCTTGAAATCATCATCAACGGCGGCATCAAAACTTTTGAGGATTGCCATGAGCACCTGGCCCACACCGACGGCGTGATGCTGGGCCGCGAGGCCTACCACAATCCCTGGCTACTGGCCGACGTGGATACCGAATTCTTTGGTGAGCCGGCACCTGTCACCAGCCGTCATGATGCCCTGCGCGCCATGTTTCCGTTCATCCAGCAGGAACTGGACCGGGGGGTGTACCTCACCCACATGACCCGCCATATCATGGGCCTGTTCCTGGGCCAGCCAGGAGGGCGACAGTTCCGCCGGCATCTGAGCGAGAACGCCAACAAGCCGGGTTCCGGCCTGGAAGTGGTGGAGCAGGCTCTGGCCAAAGTCAGGGAACCGGAACTCATTACGGAAAGTTGATCATCCCCATACCTTTTGTTGTCTTGTTCCTGTCGTAAGCTGCCGTTATTGTAGGGGTTACAAAGGTATTCTGGAGCTGGATACCGCCATAACACCGCACAACCGGGACGACAGGACGAATGAACAGCAAGCTGGACCAACTGAAGACCATGACCACCGTGGTGGCCGACACCGGCGACCTTGATGCCATTGCCCAATGGCGGCCACAAGATGCCACCACCAACCCCTCACTGCTGCTGAAAGCCGCAGCATCGGAAGCCTACCGCCCGATGCTGGACAAGGCCGTCGCCTTCGCCAGCCAGCGTGGGGGCTCTGGCGCCGAACAACTGACCATCGCCACTGACATGCTGGCGGTGCTGGCCGGTAAAGAAATCCTGAACCTCATTCCCGGCGTCGTCTCCACAGAAGTAGACGCCCGCCTGTCGTTTGACACCGCCGCCACCCTGGAACGCGCACGCCGGTTGATCGACTACTATGACCGCCAGGGCGTAGACACCAGCCGGGTGCTGATCAAGATTGCCTCTACCTGGGAAGGCATCCGCGCCGCTGAGCAGCTGGAAAAAGAAGGCATCCACTGTAACCTTACCCTGCTGTTCTCCTTTGTACAGGCTGCCGCCTGCGCCGAAGCCGGTGCCTATCTGATATCGCCGTTTGTAGGGCGCATTCTGGACTGGCACCTGGCCAGCACTGGCCGCGACAGCTACCCGGCGGCGGAAGACCCGGGCGTGCAATCGGTCACACGCATCTATAATTACTACAAGGCCAATGGCTTCAATACCGTGGTGATGGGGGCGAGCTTCCGTAATACTGGCGAGATTGAAATGCTCGCCGGCTGCGATCGCCTGACCATCAGCCCTGCCCTGTTGCAGGAGCTGAAAGACGATCAAGGCGAATTGCCCCAGCGACTGAACGCGGGCAGCGCAAGCACCGCCGACAAACCACACCACGTGGACGAGAAGCGGTTCCGCTGGGAATCCAACGAGGATGCCATGGCCACCGAGAAACTGGCTGATGGCATTCGCCGGTTTGCCGCAGACCAGATTGAACTGGAAAGCCGGGTGCGACAGTTAGCGACCGAGGCTGCCTGATCAACACCCCAACCTGTAGCCAAGGGGCGCTGTATGATTGATCGCCTGAAAAAACTGTTTGCAGTGCCGGAATCCGAGCCTGTGCAAACCGACGCCCACCAACTGGCTGTGGCGGCCACAGCCCTGATGGTGCAGCTTGCCCGTGTCGACAATCACGAGGACGAGCGCGAGCTGAAGATTATTGTCGATTGCGCCGTTCAGGCCCATCAGGTTACCCGGGAAGAAGCGGAAGAGATTCTTGCCGACGCCCTGGCACACGCAGAGGATTCCACGTCGTTGTATGAGTTCACCGGACAGATCAACGACCACTTTGACCAGCCCCAGAAACAGGCCCTGCTGGAGAGTATCTGGCGGGTAGCCCTGGCAGACGGCCGTATCGACAAATACGAAGAACACCTTATTCGCCGGATTGCGGACTTGCTGCATCTTAATCATCGGGAATTCATGCAGGCCAGGCACAGGGCGGAAGACGCCGCCGGTTAACCCCAAGGAGATTTCATGTTAGCCATTCTTCACCCCAACACAGAACTGGACAGCGAAGCCTACAGCCAGACCATGCACTACCTGGAAAACCTGCCTGGCGTCAGTGTTCGGGTACATGAGGTTCAGGGTGCCAGCCAGCGGCTGACGGAGATTTATCTGCTGGGCGACACCAAAACACTGAACAAGGAAGAGATTGAAGCGCTACCTGCCGTGGAGCGCGCCATCCGAATCTCTGATGACTACCGCATTCTGGGCCGCCACAAAGACGATCACCGCCAGAGCGGTTTCACCTACAACGGCGTCGAGTTCAGCCAGAACAACCTGAACATCTTTGCCGGGCTATGTGCGGTAGACGTGCCCGAGCACGTTGAGCAGATGATGCAGGCGCTTGAGGACAATGGCGAGGTCTGCACCCGCATGGGCGCCTACAAACCCCGCACCAACCCATACTCGTTCCAGGGGCACGGCAAGGGCTGCCTGCCCTGGGTCTTCGAGAAAGCCGGCAAGCATGGCATCAAGGTTATTGCCATGGAGATTACTCACGAAAGCCATATCGAAGAAATCGACACCTGCCTGGAGAAACTGGGCCGGCCCACCGGTGTGATGCTGCAGATTGGCACCCGGAATACCCAGAACTTCGAGCTACTCAAAGCCATAGGCCGGCAGAAAACCTACCCGGCACTGCTCAAGCGCGGTTTTGGTATTACCCTGAACGAGTCGCTGAACGCCGCGGAGTACCTGGCCAGTGAGGGCAACGCCAACGTGATTTTCTGCCTGAGGGGCATGAAAACCGAGGCCGGCCAGCCGCACCGAAATATGGTGGATTTCGCCCACGTACCAGCGGTAAAGCGCCTGACTCGCATGCCGGTGTGTGTAGACCCGTCCCACTCCGTGGGCAGCCGGGACCGCTCACCGGATGGTATTCTGGACGTGATGCACGCCACCGCCCAGGGCGTGATCGCCGGCGCCAACATGGTGCTGGTAGACTTCCACCCGAAGCCGGAGAAAGCTCTGGTTGACGGCCCCCAGGCCCTGCTGATGAAAGAGTTGCCGGCGTACCTGGAAGATATTCGCCTGTGCCACGACACCTGGAAGAAACGCCAGGCTATTTACCAGACTCTCAAGGATAGTACTGCAGAATGATCGTTTATGGTCACCGCGGGGCCAAAGGTGAGGCTCCAGAAAATACCATGCCCGGTTTTATCCATGCCTATCGGCATGGTATCCGGCACTTCGAGCTGGACCTGGTGCTGTCAAAAGACGGCGTGCCGGTGCTGGTGCACGACCTGACAGTAGATCGCACTACCGGGCAGAAGGGCAATGTCGGCCATTACACGGCCGCCGAGCTGGCCGACATGGACGCTCGGCGCAACACCAGCGCCTGGCCCCGCAAAGCGGGCATTCCGACTCTCGAAAACCTGCTCGACCAGTTCGACGATCTGGAGCACCTGCAGCTGGAAGTGAAGAAGGACAACCGGGCCCGCCTGAACATACTTTGCAACCGCCTGACAGAAGTTATCCAGCGCCGGAACCTTTACCAGACCGCCGCCGTTACCTCATCCGATCCCTGGTTCCTCAGGGAACTGAGACGCCGTGACAAGAACCTCCGGATTGGCCTTGTGGCTGAGCGAAAGTTCCCGAAGCCGCTGAACCTGGCTACCCGCCTGGGCTGTGAGTATTTCTGTGTGAACTGGAAGATTCTGAATGCCGACATGGTTGCCCAGGCCCACAAGCGTAATATGCATGTGTCCACCTGGACGGTGAACCGCATTCACGACATGCTGAAGCTGGAAGAGATGGGCGTAGACAGCATTATTACCGACTACCCGACAAGCACACGGATGTTCTTCGACAACCGCGCCAGAGCCGTTCTGAGCTTGCCAGCAAAGGAAGGAATGCCCGAGCCGGCATAATACCGGCGCCGGTACGGAACTGACCGGATCAGAAGATCCGGTTCAGGCCGTTCAATGCCGCCACCCGGTAGGCTTCCGCCATGGTCGGGTAGTTGAAGGTGGTATTGATGAAGTAGTTCAGGGAGTTCGCCTCCCCTTTCTGGTTCATGATCGCCTGGCCGATGTGCACAATCTCAGCCGCCTGGTCACCGAAGCAGTGAATACCCAGAATCTCCCGAGTCTCACGGTGGAACAGGATCTTCAGCATGCCCACCGCTTCACCCGTGATCTGTGCCCGCGCCAGGTCCTTGAAGAAAGCCTGACCAACATCGTATGGCACTTTGGCTTCTGTCAGCTCCCGCTCGGTTTTACCGACGGAGCTGATTTCAGGAATTGTGTAGATACCCGTGGGCACATCATCCACGTATCGGAAATACTCGTCCTGGGTGATATCTGACGAAGCCGCACGGCCCTGGTCATAGGCTGCACTGGCCAGGCTCGGCCAGCCAATCACATCGCCCGCCGCGTAGATGTGGTCCACCTCGGTACGGTAGTGGTCATCCACTGCCAACTGGCCGCGGCCATTGGGCACCAGGCCCACATTCTCCAACCCAAGGTTTTCCGTGTTGCCACTTCGCCCGTTGCACCAGAGGAAGGCATCGGCGCGAATTTTCTTACCAGACTGCAGGGAAAGCACCACACCGTGGTCGTCGCCCTTCACCGATTCGTACTGCTCGTTATGGCGAACCAGCACACCGTTGTTGCGAAGGTGGTAGCTGAGCGCATCGGAGATTTCGTCGTCCAGGAATGACAACAGGCGACTGCCCGGGTTGATCAGGTCAACCTTTACACCCAGCCCGGCAAAAATGGAGGCGTACTCGGAACCGATAACGCCGGCGCCATAGATAATCAGGGTGCGCGGGGTGTGGGACAGGTTCAGGATGGAGTCAGAGTTGTAAATCCGGTGATGGCGGAAATCCACATCGGGCGGCAGATACGGACGGGAGCCAGTAGCAATAATGGCCTGTTTGAAGTGGATAGTCTCAACCGACTTGTTCCCACGAATTTCCAACCGATGGGTGTCTACAAACGATGCACGACCGTTAATCAGGTCTACCCGGTTACGGGAATAGAACTGGGTGCGCAGCTTTACCTGCTTGCCGATGACCTTCTGCGCATTCTGCAACACCCTCGGGAAGGAAAACCAGCGCGGCTCGCCGATATCCCGGAACATCTGATTGGTGTTGAAGGTGATGATCTGCTTCACCGAGTGACGCAGCGCCTTGGATGGAATGGTGCCCCAGTGCGTGCAGTTACCGCCCACCGTCGGTTTGTCTTCAATGATGGCGACTCGCTTGTTGTGCTTGGCCGCGTTCATTGCCGCCCCTTCACCGGAAGGGCCGGCGCCAATAACGACGACGTCGTAGTGATGCTCTGCCATGTGCGCAGTGACTCCTTATCTACGCCATAAAATGCGTAGTTCTATTTATTGATGAGTGTCGCTTACTTTTCTGTGCGCGAGGCGTCGTAGGCCAGATCTTCACCTTTCTCAGAGGCCCCGGTCTCGCTGCGGCTTTCCTCACACTTCTGCGTGTTACCGCCACAAATATCACAGGACTGGCTGATGCCCAGGGCACCAATCCCACCGCAGGTGCCGCTGATCGGCTTACGGCCAAAGATCACGCCGATCGACATACCGGCAATCAGAATGCCCACAATGAACAAAACGAGAAGAAAGGTACCCATACTGCCCTCCTTTACTGAACCACGAAGGAAGAGAAAGCCGGTGTTTCATGCACCTCAAAGCCGCCCTCGCCTCGCACGATGAAATAAGCAGGAATATTTTCCCGCGTTGCCAGCGCCCGTGCCCGCTCATAACCCATCACGGTGAATGCGGTGGCTAGAGCGTCGGCAGTCATACTGTCTTCGGTAATCACCGTCACAGACGCTATCCTGTTGGTGATCGGCTTACCAGTCGATGGATCTATTGTATGCGAGTAACGCTGTCCATCCGATTCGTAATAGTTACGATAGTCACCGGAGGTTGCCATCGCATGCTGATCCATGGCCACTATCTTGCTGACCTGCCTTGCCTGTTCCGATGGCTCTTCAATGGCCAGGCGCCAGGCACCGCCGTCAGGTTTCCGCCCATTGACCCTCACCTCACCACCGATCTCTACAAGGTACGCCTGCACACCTTCACGGTCCAGGTAACGGGCCACCACATCGACACCATAGCCTTTGGCAATCCCGGACAAATCAATGTACTGGGGCTTTTCGCTACGCAACGCCATGGCCTCTGCGTTCAACTCGATATAGCGGTAGCCAGTATCTGCAAGCGCTTTCTCAAGGGCCGCGTCAGACGGCACGGTATCAGGCCGGGCATCCGGCCCAAAGCCCCAGAGATTGACCACGGGACCGATGGTGATATCAAACGCCCCGTCGGTCAGCTCGGCAATTTCCTGGGAACGCTGTATCACTTCAAACAAGGCCGGAGAAAGCTCCGTCCACTCCGACTGGTCCTGTTTGCGATTCAACCGTGACAACTCGGAATCCTGCTTCCAGGTCGACATGGACGCATCCACCGCTTCCAGCTCTTTCTGAATACCCTGAGCCAGAGTCTGCAGGCGTTCCCTGTCTTCTGGCAATACGACGTTTATGTGATAGGTCGTTCCGAAGATACCTCCGGAAATCTCCCAGACTTTTTCCTTTTCCTGAAACGAGCAACCCGCCAGGGCAGCCATGATCAGCGTCATAAAGACGCCGACCACAACCACCCTGACGGGTCCAAACATGCGGGATGTCATCTGAGCCTGTTAACCTCCGAAATCATCCAGCATGATGTTTTCGTCCTCAACACCAAGATCTTTCAGCATCTTGATGACGGACGCGTTCATGATTGGGGGCCCACACATGTAGAACTCACAGTCTTCCGGAGCCGGGTGGTCCTTCAGATAGTTTTCGTACAACACGTTATGGATAAAGCCGGTAGGGCCATCCCAGTCGTCAGTCGGAAGCGGATCTGACAGGGCGCAATGCCACTCAAAGTTCTCGTTCTCTGCGGCCAGACCATCAAAGTCTTCCACATAGAACATTTCGCGCACACTGCGGGCACCATACCAGAAACTGATCTTGCGCTTGGAATTCAGGCGCTTGAGCTGGTCAAAGATGTGGGAACGCATGGGCGCCATACCCGCACCACCACCGATGAACACCATTTCCGCGTCGGTCTTCTTGGCAAAGAATTCACCGAATGGCCCCATTACAGTGACCTTGTCACCCGGCTTCAGGTTGAACACGTAGCTGGACATGATGCCTGGCGGGTGATTGGTGCCCGGAGGCGGTGTCGCAATACGGATGTTGAACTTCAGAAGTCCCTTCTCTTCCGGGTAGTTCGCCATGGAGTAGGCACGGATGGTGTCTTCCTTGTTGATCGCCTTATAGCGCCAGATATCGTGCTTGTCCCAGTCTTCGTGGAACTCTTCCTCGATATCGAAGTCCTTGAAATCGATTTCGTAGGGAGGGCACTCCAACTGCACATAGCCACCAGCGCGGAAGTCCACTTCCTCACCTTCCGGTAGCTTCAGTACCAGTTCTTTGATGAAGGTGGCCACGTTGTGGTTAGACACCACCTCGCACTCCCACTTCTTCACGCCGAAGAACTCTTCCGGTACTTCGATCTTCATGTCCTGTTTTACAGGAACCTGGCACGACAGGCGCCAGCCTTCTTTTTCTTCACGGTTGGTGAAGTGGGTCTTTTCGGTGGGCAGCATGGCGCCGCCACCTTCCAGAACCTTACATTTACACTGGGCGCAGGTGCCACCGCCACCACAGGCAGACGACAGGAAGATGCCGTTGCCCGCCAGGGTGTTCAGCAGTTTTCCACCTGCTTCCGTTTTCATGGTGTGTTCCGGGTCGTCATTGATTTCAATGGTGACGTCGCCGGTGCTGACCAGTTTTGAGCGCGCTGCCAGGATCACCGCCACCAGTGCAAGCACGATGACGGTAAACATGACCACGCCAAGAATAATTTCTGTATTCATGGTCTCGCCTTCTCGTAGTTATCCGATGATCCGGGGGCGCATTACAGCGAGATGCCGGAGAACGACATAAAGCCGAGTGACATCAGGCCGACAGTGATGAAGGTAATACCAAGACCACGCAGGCCATCGGGCACATCACTGTACTTGAGCTTCTCGCGGATACCTGCCAGGGCACCAATGGCCAGGGCCCAGCCCACGCCAGCGCCAAAGCCGTACACCACACTCTCACCAAAGTTGTAGTCACGCTCAACCATGAACAGTGACGCACCCAGGATCGCGCAGTTAACGGTGATCAGAGGCAGGAACACGCCCAGCGCTGCGTACAGCGACGGGATGTACTTGTCGAGAACCATCTCAAGAATCTGCACCAGTGCCGCAATAACACCGATGTAGGTCAGCAGTCCCAGGAAGCTCAGATCAACATCTGGGAGTCCCGCCCAGGACAGGGCACCTTCACGCAGAACGGTATTGAAGATCAGGTTGTTCACCGGCACAGACAGAGTCAGTACCACAACCACCGCAATACCCAGGCCAATCGCCGCTTCTACCTTTTTGGAGATCGCCAGGAAGGTACACATCCCCAGGAAGAACGCCAACGCCAGGTTTTCAACGAAAATGGCCGTAACCAGAAGACTCAGATAATGATCCATTAGAAGGCCTCCCGGGTTTTATGGGCTGACATCTTGAAATCAGGCTCTTCAACCTGATCCGGCTTCCAGGTACGCAGTGCCCAGATGCCCAGACCGATGATAAAGAACGCGCTCGGCGGCAGCAGCATCATGCCGTTCGGCACATACCAGCCACCATCGTTAACCGAGGCCAGGATGGTGAAACCAAGCAGTTCACCAGAACCGAACAGCTCACGGAAAAACGCCACGAACAGGATCGCAATGGAGTAGCCCAGACCGTTACCGATACCATCCAGGAAGCTCAGCATCGGCGGGTTCTGCATGGCAAAGCCCTCGGCCCGGCCCATAACGATACAGTTGGTGATGATCAGACCAACGAATACCGACAGCTGCTTGCTGATTTCATAGGCATAGGCTTTCAGCACCTGGTCGACCACGATTACCAGCGACGCAATGATGGTCATCTGTACGATGATCCGGATGCTGTTGGGAATCTGGGTACGAATCAGAGATACCGCCAGGTTTGAAAACCCGGTTACCGCAATAACCGAAGCACACATAACCAGCGTAACGCTCAGGCTGGTGGTAACCGCCAGCGCCGAACAGATCCCAAGAATCTGCAGGGCGATGGGGTTGTTACTGAAAATCGGTTCAAAAAGAACCTTCTTGGCTGATACGTCAGACATGATCAGGCCTCCCCGTCGCGCAGATTTTTCAGGAACGGCGCGAAACCGTTCTCACCCATCCAGAAGTTGATCAGGTTCTCGACACCGCGAGCCGTCAGCGTTGCACCAGACAGGGAATCAATCTGATGCTCGCTGTCCGGATTGGCACCGCCTTTGATCAGGCGGATCTGGGGCTCACTCTTGTCGTCACCGTAGATCTTCTGGCCAACCCACTGGCTTTTCCAGCGAGGGTTGTCTACCTCACCGCCAAGGCCAGGCGTTTCCGCGTGGTCATAGAAGCCCAGGCCTTCGATGGTGTTCAGATCACCTTCCAGTGAAATGAACCCATACAAGGTGGACCACAGACCAGGACCGTGAACCGGCAACACCACACGAACCAGCTCGCCATCCTCCTCGAGGATGTAAACCGTGGCTGCGTGGGCACGACGACGCAGATTGGCGGTGTCTTGCTCACCCGACAGGCGGGTAGACATGTTCGGATCACCGGCAGCGCGGTACTGGTTGTAGCTCAGTACATCAGGCACGCCAAGCTCTTCCGGGGTGGTGAACCGGCCAGTACGCAGGTCAACCAGGCGCGGCTCGAACTGACCAAACAGTTCTTCGATACGGGCCCGATTGGCGCCAGGCTCAGCCATGCCGGCGGCCTGAAGGATATTGGACTTGATGTCCAGCTCTTGGTTCAGGGCCTGCTGCGGGCGCAAGGATACAGCTGCAGCAGACACAATCACGGAGCAAACGATACATAGGGCGAAAGCGACCTGAATGGTCTTTCCGACCGTCTCTTTTTTCTTAGCCACGTGCGAGCCTCCGTTTGATGTTGGCCTGAACCACGTAGTGGTCCATCAGCGGGGCGAACAGGTTGGCGAACAGAATGGCCAGCATAATGCCTTCCGGGAAGGCCGGGTTGACCACACGGATGAGGATGGTCATCACACCGACCAGGATGCCAAACATCCAGCGACCGGTATTGGTCATCGCAGCCGATACCGGGTCTGTCGCCATAAACATCATGCCGAAGGCGAAGCCACCCATAACCAGGTGCCAGTGAGCCGGAATGGCAAACATCGGGTTAGTCTCGGACCCGACAATGTTCAACAGCAACGACATGCCGATCATGCCGATCAACACCCCGCCGACAATGCGATAGGAGGCGATCTTCATGGCCAGGAGGATCAGACCACCAATCAATATGGCAATGGTGGACGTCTCACCCATGGAACCCTGAATGTTACCCACGAAGGCATTCATCCAGCCGATCTGGGTTTCCAGTGCTTCCAGGCCGCCAGAGGCAGCCCAACTCAGAGCCGTTGCGCCACTGAAGCCATCAACTGCAGTCCAGACAGTGTCGCCGGAAATCTGCGCGGGATAGGCAAAGTACAGGAAGGCACGACCAGTCAGGGCCGGGTTCAGGAAGTTCTTGCCGGTACCACCGAACACTTCCTTACCGATAACCACACCGAAGGTGATACCCAGGGCCACCTGCCACAGCGGAATGGTGGGCGGGCAGATCAAAGCAAACAGTACGGAGGTTACGAAGAAGCCTTCGTTCACTTCGTGACGACGCACGGTGGCAAACAGCACTTCCCAGAAACCACCCACCACAAAGGTGACGGCATAGATAGGAATGAAGTAGGCCATGCCGTAGACGAAGTTGTCCCACCAGCCGGCACCGGCGCCGGTCACGGCCAGGGCGGTGATAAAGGCTTCACGCAGGCCGCCATCGGCAATCATGGCATCCGGGTTGGCTGCCAGGAAATTGTTGGCCTGAAAACCAATGTTCCACATACCGAAGAACATGGCAGGGAAAGTACACAACCACACAGTGATCATGATGCGCTTGAGGTCTACGCCGTCACGCACATGGGCCGTGGTGGAAGTTACTTTGCCAGGGGTGTAGAAAATGGTATCAACGGCTTCGTACAGGGCATACCAGCGCTCGTACTTACCACCCTTTTCAAAATGATGCTCGATTCCATCGAGAAACTGTCGGATAGCCATCGTATTATCCCTCGATCTCGATTCGGGTCAGGTTCTCGCGGAGAATCGGACCGTATTCATATTTGCCGGGGCACACAAAGGTGCACAGCGCCAGATCTTCTTCATCCAGCTCCAGGGCGCCAAGTTTCTGTGCCACTTCGGTATCGCCAACAATCAGTGCTCGCAGCAGCTGAGTCGGCAGGATGTCCAGCGGCATCACCTGCTCATAGGCACCGACAGGCACCATGGCCCGCTCACTGCCGTTGGTGGTGGTGGTGAAGTTGAACAGCTTGCCACCGGTCAGCTTGGACAGGTAGATGTTCAGCACCGAGAACTTGTTGGTGCCCGGAGACAGCCAGCCAATGAACTCACGCTTGGTGCCTTCTTCCAGCACCGACACCTGATTGGCAAAGCGGCCCAGGTAGGCACAGGGGCCGTCACCACGACGACCGCCGAATACCGAGCCTGAAATGGCACGGACGTCGCAATCAGTGGCGATCTCGCCATCCAGCAGTTCCGGCAGGCTGGCACCCAGGCGGGTACGAACCAGGCGGGGCTTCAGGGCTTTAGGGCCACCGATAGCCACAATGCGCTCAACCGGCACTTCACCGGTCTCGAACAGTTTGGCGATATCGATCACGTCCTGATAATTGATGCTCCAGACAGTCTTGCTGGCTGAAACCGGGTCCAGGTGGTGGATATGGGTGCCCACATTACCGGCAGGGTGCACACCATCGAACTGGTGTACTTCGATGTTGTCTGCTTTTGGTACAGACACGTCGGAGCCGGGCTTGCCGGTCACAAATACCTTACCGTTGGTCAGGCGGGAGATGATGGTCAGGCCTTTTTCGAACGCCTTGCTGTTCTCGCCGATAATAACGGTAGGGTCTGCTGCCAACGGATTGGTATCCATGACAGAAACAAAGATGGAGTTCGGTGCGGAGTCGATTTCCGGAACCTTGCTGTAAGGCCGGGTGCGGAACGCTGTCCACAGACCGGATTCAACCAGGTTATCAACTACCTGCTGGCGTTCCAGGCCGGCAAGATCGGAATCGTTGTAGCGGGCATAGGTTTCCGCCTCATCGCCATCCACTTCGATGACAACAGACTGGAACACGCGACGCTCACCGCGGTTGATTTCTTTCACTACACCGGCTGCCGGTGAAGTATAACGAACGCCTTCGGTCTTCTTGTCCGTGAACAGCAGCGTACCGCGCTTGACACGGTCTCCCTCTTTCACAGCCATCGTCGGCTTCATGCCGTTGTAGTCAAAGCCGATCAATGCCACGTGGCGAATCGGTTTGCCGTCAGTAATGGTCTGTTCGGGAGCGCCGCTGATGGGAAGATCCAGGCCTTTTTTGATCTTGATCATTAGCCTCATCCAATCATCAGAAACTTTTCTGTGGATTTTAACGCCCGGCCCCGCCGCTCGGGGGTGAGAATATGGGTGCCAGACATACCCAAAATCGCGCCAATTATAGAGATTAAGGAAACCTATTTCCACCGGTAAGGAAAATGGTTTTATCCCTCCAAAGTAGTAAAAAAGCCCCGGCAGCTCACGCTACCGGGGCCTTTTTGATCCGACTTGACTGAAACAGGCTTAGACTTTAGTCACGTGCCCGCTTCGGAAAGATCGGGTAAGTTACGCCGGCCATCTGATTGACACAGCGGATAACCTGAGCGCTGTAGCCAAACTCGTTGTCGTACCATACGTACAGAATCAGGCGCTTACCGTTGGCGATGGTGGCCTGGGCATCGACAATACCCGCGTGGCGGGAGCCTACGAAGTCTGTGGATACCACTTCCGGGGAATTCACGAAATCGATCTGCTTCTGCAACTCAGAGTGCAGAGCCATGTCGCGGAGGTAATCGTTCACCTTCTCTACATCTACGTCTGACTTCAGATTCAGGTTCAGGATGGCCATGGACACGTTCGGCGTCGGCACCCGGATAGCATTACCGCTCAGCTTGCCCTTGAGCTCCGGCAGCGCCTTGGCAACAGCCTTGGCCGCACCTGTCTCTGTAATAACCATGTTCAGTGCTGCGCTACGGCCACGACGGCTACCCTTGTGGTAGTTATCGATCAGGTTCTGGTCGTTGGTGTAGGAGTGAACGGTCTCAACATGGCCATCTTCAATGCCGTATTCGTCGTTGATGGCCTTCAGCACCGGGGTAATGGCGTTGGTGGTGCAGGAAGCCGCGGACAGGATCTTGTCTTCGTCGGTAATCCAGTCGTTGTTGATACCATACACGATGTTCTTGATATCACCCTTGCCCGGCGCGGTCAGGATCACGCGACTGACACCCTTGGACTTCAGGTGCAGGCCAAGACCGGCTTCGTCACGCCACTTGCCGGTGTTGTCGATCACAATGGCATTGTGGATGTCGTAGGCGGTGTAATCGACCTTGTCGGGGCCATCGGAATAGATCACCTTGATAAAGTTGCCATTGGCGATCAGGGCGGAGTTTTCTTCATCAACGGTGATGGTGCCATCGAAGGGACCATGCACGGAGTCACGGCGCAGCAGGCTGGCGCGCTTTTCCAGATCGTTTTCGGCACCGCCCTGGCGAACCACAATGGCTCGCAGGCGGAGATTGTTACCACCGCCGGCTTTTTCAATCAGGATTCGGGCCAGCAGACGGCCGATACGGCCAAAACCATAGAGCACTACGTCTTTGGTTTCGTTCTGGGCGTCCTGCTCTGACTGACTGGCATACTGGCCAACCACCGGGCCGATTTCACGCTTCAGGAATTCGGTGAGGTCACCGCCTTCAGCCTTGAACTTGACCGCCAGCTTGCCGATGTCCACGTGGGCGCGACCAAGATCCAGCTTGTCCATGGCCTGCAGGATCGGCAGCGTGTCGTGAACGGACAGCTCGCTGTTCTCAACCTGACGAACAAAACGATGGGCACGGATGATGTCGATCACCGACTGGTTGATGATCGCCCGGCCGTATACCGACGTAACAACGTTGTTTTTGCGGTACAGGCGGCCAATCAGCGGGATCATCGCTTCGGCGGTGGACTCTCTTTCTGTCCAGTTGGACAGGTGCTGGTTGATTTGTTCGTGACTCACGGTTGGAACCTCGTATAGCACTGGGAATAATTTTAAGGCGCACATTATCCAACTTAAGACGCCCGACGGCAAATAGCGATTTGTCGGTACCAGCCATGACACTGAAACCCCCGAACGCTAGAATAGCGCCGCTCGGTTCCAGACGCGCTAACTCAGGAGATTTGACAGCTCATGCCCCAAGGTTCCGCCCGTGCGGCCTCACCCGCCCCGTTGATTGCCCCGACGCTGCCGGATAAAAGCGCCGACCACCGCAAATGGGGCCAGCTTCACGGTTGCAGTGACGCCCTGGCCATCTGCGAGAGCGCCAAGCTGCATAAAGGGCTAACGCTAGTGGTTACCCGAAGCACCGATGAGGCCATCCGCCTGGAGCAAGCCATCCGGTTTTTCCTGAACCTGCCACCGGAAGAAGACGGCGCTACGGTGACCGCAGACGGCCTCGAACTGTTGTCGCTGCCGGACTGGGAAACCCTGCCCTACGACCTGTTTTCACCCCACCAGGACATTACTTCCAGGCGTATCCGCACCCTGCACCGGTTGCCATCCACACGCCACGGTATTCTGGTGGTGCCCGCCCGCACCCTGATGCATCGGCTGGCGCCGCCAAGTTACCTACAAGGCAACACCCTGCTATTAAAAGTAGGCCAGAGCCTAAATATCGACAGCTGGCGAATGCAACTGGAGGCTGCGGGATATCACCACGCTGAAAATGTGTATGAGCACGGTGAATATGCCGTGCGCGGGGCGATTCTGGACATCTACCCCATGGGCTCCAACCTGCCCTACCGGATTGACCTGTTCGACGACGAAATCGAAACCTTGCGCACGTTTGACCCGGAAACCCAGCGCTCCATTGACCGAATCGAACAGATCGAACTGCTGCCAGCCCATGAGTTCCCCTGGCACAAGGAGGCCCGCTCCGGCTTCCGCAATCGTTGGTTTGAACACTTCCCCCATGCCGACAAAGACGCTCCGGTCTATCAGGACGTCAGCAACGGCATTACCCCGCCAGGCATCGAGTATTACCTGCCATTGTTCTTTGACCAGACCGCCACTCTGTTCGATTACCTGCCGGCCACCACACTGGTGTTTACCGCAGATGGCCTGAACGATGCTGTTGCGGCTTTCGATGCGGAAACCCGCGCCAGGCACGAGGACCGCCGGCACGACCGGCTGCGACCGATTCTGCCACCGGCCGAGCTTTTCCTGCTACAGGACGAAGTGTTTGGCCAGATCAAGCAATACCCGCGCATCACCTGCACTCCCGACGCCATGGACGGCGCCGGTACTGCCAATTGCGGCGCCACACCGCTACCGGACGTGGCCATGGATGGCCGGGCCGCGGACCCGGCCGGGCGGCTCAAACGCTTTATCAAGGAATTCCCGGGCCGCGTGCTGATTTGCGCCGAATCTTCCGGTCGGCGCGAAGCCCTGATCGAGAACCTGCGGGATCACAAGCTAAAGCCTGTCACCCTCAGCGGCTGGCAGGCATTCACTGAAAGTGACAGCGCGACCCTGGCCATCACCATCGCGCCGATGGAACAGGGAATGGTGCTACCGGAGCAGAACCTCGCCCTGATTACCGAAACCGCCCTGTTCGGCGAACGGGTTCTGCAGCGACGCCGGCGTGAAAAGCCCACGGAAGTGGACGACCACGGTTACCGGGACCTGTCCGAACTGCGTATCGGCTCGCCGGTGGTGCATATTGACCATGGCGTGGGCCGTTACAAAGGCCTGGAAACCATCAACGCCGGCGGCCAGGCCGACGAGTTCCTGACCCTGGAATACGCCGGTGGCTCAAAACTCTATGTTCCCGTTTCCAGCCTGCACCTGATTTCCCGCTACGCCGGCACCGACGAAGAGCACGCGCCCCTGCACAAGCTCGGCACCGACCGCTGGAGCAATGCCAAACAAAAGGCCCTGGAGAAGATACGCGATACCGCCGCCGAGCTGCTGGACGTTTACGCCCGCCGCGAAGCCCGCAAAGGCTTCCAGTTTGAAGACCCGAAAGAGGCCTACCGGGCGTTCGCCGCAGGCTTCCCGTTCGAGGAAACGCCGGACCAGCAAGTGGCCATTCAGTCGGTGTTCGACGACATGACAGGCGAACGCCCCATGGACCGTCTGGTGTGCGGTGATGTGGGTTTCGGCAAAACCGAGGTAGCCATGCGTGCGGCCTTCCTGGCCACCTGGTCCGGCAAGCAGGTGGCCGTGCTGGTACCCACTACCCTGCTCGCCCAGCAGCATTACGAATCCTTCCGGGATCGTTTTTCCGACACCCCGGTCACCGTGGAACTGCTCAGCCGTTTCCGAAGCGGCAGCCAGACCACTAAAGCCATGGCTGCTATTGAGGAAGGCAAGGCAGACATCGTGATCGGCACCCACAAATTGCTGCAAGGCGATGTGAGGTTCAAGAACCTGGGCCTGGTCATTATTGATGAGGAGCACCGGTTCGGTGTTCAGCAGAAAGAACGGCTTAAATCCCTGCGGGCGGAGGTCGATATGCTCACGCTGACCGCTACGCCAATTCCGAGAACCCTGAACATGGCCATGGGGCACCTGCGGGACCTGTCGATCATCGCCACGCCCCCGGCCCGCCGGTTGTCGGTGAAAACCTTCGTACGTCAGCGTGAAGAGGCTATGGTAAAAGAAGCCATCCTGCGGGAAATCCTGCGGGGCGGTCAGGTGTATTTTCTGCATAACGATGTGTCGACCATCGAGAAAACCGCCGAAGACTTGCGCCGGCTGATCCCGGAAGCCAGGGTGGGCGTGGCCCACGGCCAGATGCGAGAACGGCAGCTGGAACAGATCATGTCAGACTTTTACCACAAGCGTTTCAACGTGCTGGTGTGCACCACCATTGTGGAAACCGGCATCGACATTCCCAGCGCCAACACCATCATCATCGAGAGAGCCGACAAGTTTGGCCTGGCCCAGCTGCACCAATTGCGCGGCCGGGTTGGCCGGTCCCACCACCAGGCCTACGCCTACCTGCTGACGCCACCACCGAAAAGCATCTCCAACGATGCCAAGAAACGCCTGGACGCCATCGCCGAAGCCCAGGACCTGGGCGCCGGCTTCATGCTGGCCACCCACGACCTGGAAATCCGGGGCGCCGGCGAGCTGCTGGGCGAGGAACAGAGCGGGCAAATTGAAAGTATTGGTTTCACCCTCTACATGCAGTTGCTGGATGAGGCGGTAAAAGCCATTCGCGAGGGCCGTACCCCGAATGCGGAACTGCCGTTGAGCCACGGCACCGAAATGAACCTGCGCATCCCGGCATTGATTCCCGACGACTACCTGCCCGATGTGCACAACCGCCTGATGCTGTACAAGCGCATTGCCAGCGTGCAGACCGAAGATGAATTAAAAGAACTTCAGGTTGAGATGATCGACCGCTTCGGATTATTACCGGAACCGGCCAAGAATCTGATCAACCAGACCCGGCTGCGTTTGAAAGCCGAGGCTCTGGGCATCGGAAAAGTGGACGCTGGCAAGGAATGGGTGCGACTGGAGTTCGGTGCAACCACACCGGTGGACCCTCTGGTGCTGGTTAAAAAAGTGCAATCCGCACCGGACACCTACAGGCTGGAAGGCGCCAACAGCTTCCGCTTCCGGCTGAATGATGATTCAACCAGTGGTAAACTCGACGCCATTGCAGCCATGCTCACGGAATTGACGCCGGGCAACAAGCCAGCCAAGGCGTCGTGAGCAAACAATGACTCAGGTGGAGTAAGACTCTTGCAAGCCCAGCATTTCTGTTTACGGCACACAGTGATCGGTGCCCTTCTGGCAGCGGCCTTCATGCTCGCCCCGACCGTCCTGATGGCCCAAAGCCAGTCAGGCAACGCACCCCGCGACTACTACCGGGCCGAGTTCATTATTCTGGAGCGGCTGGTTGACCCGTCCGGTATTGAAGAGAAGATGGCTGGCAAACCGGTTGAGCCCACCATTCGGCCCGACAAAGCCCTGTGGGTGGATCAGGCCGACGGCCGCCGGCAATCCGATCTGCAACTGGTACCGCAGAGCGAGCTGCACCTGAATCAGGCGGCCCGACGCCTTGAAAACAGCGGCAACTATCGGGTACTGGCAGCCACCGGCTGGTACCAGACGTTTCCGCCCAATTACGACGGCGAGCCCCTTGAGATTGCGTTGGGAGACTGGCTGCCGGACGCGGGCCAGCGAGCCGTGGAAGGCCATATCACCATTGACCGGCAACGATTCCTGCACGTGGGCATTCATCTGAATCACTGGATGATTGACGAGAGCACGCCGCGAGTTAGACAAGTAACACAGAATGTTTCAGAAGACGCCATGGAACCTGACGCCTCCGAAGCATCAGACTCATGGCCAGGCACAGAAGGCGGCGCAAGCTTCGGCCTGTCCGAGGCAACCACGCCGGCTTCTCCACTTCAACTGGTCACCTGGATCAGGGAAACCCGCCGCATGCGCAGTGAGGAAATCCACTTCATCGACTCCCCCACGATCGGCGTACTGGTGTTCTTCAAGCGGGTGGAATGAGCACCTCAAGCTGACCAAGACCGGCCATTGAGCGCTCAAGGATCAACCGAACCCCGGACATCCCCTGCTCAATGGCCTCTTCAATCTCGGCCATGGTAATGATGTGGTCGGATTTGCCCGCCGCCCAGTTCACCACCAGGCCCAGACTCACGTAACGCATCCCCAGTTCCGCCGCCAGCACCGCTTCCGGCATGCCGGTCATACCCACGATATCACAGCCATCACGCTCCATTCGGCGTATCTCTGCTGCCGTTTCAAGCCGCGGCCCCTGGGTGGCGCCATACACACCAAAGTCCGAGAACGGCACGGCCGCCTCCCGTGCCGTGGCAACCAGTAGCTCCCGGGCTTCCCGGTCATAAGGCCAGGTGAAATCAATGTGAGTGACGTGCTCCAGCTCGCCTTCAAAGAAGGTACTCGGCCGCCCCCAGGTGTAGTCAATCAGTTGATCGGGAATAACCACATGGGCCGGCCCCATGTCAGGGTGAATACCGCCAACGGCGTTGACACCCACCAGGGTTCGGACGCCGGCATCATAGAGCGCCTGGATATTGGCCCGGTAGTTCACCTGATGGGGCGGAATCCGGTGCGGGTTACCGTGTCGGGACAGAAAAATCACCTTCTGTTGCCCCAGCACGCCATGAACCAGAGCGGAAGACGGCTCCCCCCAGCGGGTGGAGACGGTTTCCTCGCCCACAATGGTGAGATCACTGAGACTGGTCAGCCCGGTCCCACCAATGATACCAACCGGCTTGCTATCAGCGACTGCTGTCATTCTGTTTCTCCGCCTGTGTTCCTGAATCCTGCCCCCGGCCATCCTCTCTGGCTGGCTCAGACGCTGACTGCTCCTGATTGTCGCCGCTGACTTTCACGCCGTCTGGCAGGTGCAGGGTACGTGTCGGGAAGGCCACTTCGGCGCCATGGCTTTCAATGATGTCACTGATCTTCAGCAGAACATCCTCTTTGACCTCGTGGAACCGGACCCATTGGGTAGTCTTGGTAAAGGCATAAACCATAATGTCGAGCGATGACGCATTGAAGGCCAGGAAATTCACAATCAGCGTCTCATCGGCCGCAATGTCTTCATGATTCTTGAGCATGTCACGTATTTCATCCACGATTTTCTTCATGGAGTGGACGTCTGCGTAGCGAATGCCGATGGTTTCCGAGATACGGCGGTTGGTCATCCGGGACGGATTCTCCACCGCAATGGTAGTGAAGGCCGCATTGGGAACGTAGAGCGGGCGCTTGTCGAACGTACGAATGGTCGTCAGGCGCCAGCCGATGTGCTCCACCGTACCCTCAATATTCCTGTCCGGGGAACGCACCCAGTCGCCCACTTTAAAGGGGCGGTCCAGATGGATGATAAAGCCACCAAAGAAGTTGGCCAGCAGGTCTTTCGCCGCAAAACCCACGGCAATACCACCCACACCACCAAAGGCAAGAACCCCGGAGATGCTGAAGCCCAGGGTCTGCAATGCGGTCAGAACCGCCGTGATGATGACCACCGCCCTCAGCAGTTTGCTGATTGCGTTCACCGTGGTGTAGTCCATCGGTTTGCGCATTTTCATGGGCGAGGTGAGAATCTTCTCCGCTTCTTTGACCAGCCTGAGCATGGCCCAGACCAAGACCCAGACAAATCCGATCTGCAACAGCGTACCGTTCGCCTTGAAGATTTCAGCATCGGAGAAGTGGTGGGCAACCTCTGCTGCCCAATAGACCCCCTGCAGCCAGATAAACGCCACAACCGGCTTGCGGGCGGCATGGAGCACAGCGTCGTCCCAGAGATTACGGGTGGCACTGAATTTGTTCTCCAGGGCAACGATCACGCGGGATGCAATGAATGCGGCAGTGGCCGTCGCAAACACCAGCATGAAGATCAGAATACCGGCACGCCACCCTTCCGAAAGCATTCCGAAATCTTTTATCCAGCTGTTCAAAATGCTTAATGTTTCTCCGATCATCGTATCCCTCTGAACGTCAGTAATTAAAGAATCAAGACCCGTGTGCCCGGCGCAACGCGTTCAAACAGGTCCGCAACGTCCTGATTGCGCATGCGAATGCATCCATGGGAGCGGGCAACGCCCATAGGCTCGGTATCCGGAGTGCCATGGATGTAGATAAAGCGGCGAAACGTATCGACCCCTAGCCCACGATTACGCCCCCATTCACGGCCGCACAGCCAGAGAATGCGGGACAGGATCCAGTCCCTGTCCGGGTGCGCCGCGGCCAACTCCGGCGAATAACGTTCACCGGTGGGCCTGCGCGCGATAAACACCGTGTTCAGCGGCAGGCCGCGGCCAATCATGGCCCGCACATAGTGTTCACCGCGAGGCGTGCAACCGCTGGCGTTACGCTCTCCGGGTCCATTCAGGGCAGTGGATATCCGGTAACGGGCCAACGCCCGCCCGCCGGAATCCACCAGCACCAGGGTCTGGTCGGTGATGGAAATCTCAATGTGCGAGATCGGGCTGGATGGTGTGTGTACAGGGGGCACGGCTCCCTCCGGTTAAAAACCAGAGGGAAGCCTACCCGAGGCGGGGAACCTCAGGCAACAGAGACTTTGCTCTCAGGTGGCGGAGTCAGCAATTTATCGGGTGCTTGCATGCCGGCTGCCAGGAATGGCACCAGCCTGGCAGCAATCTCCTGCACGGAGGTTTCAACGCCCAGTTTGTTCTGCAGGATATCCCGCAAGGCATCACTGCTGGACATGGTGAACGCAGTGGCCCCCAGCATAAACTGTATGCGCCAATAACGATCTACCGCGGTGAGCTCCGGAGTGGCTTCCTTGAGCAGTCGCATGAACCGGCCAAACGGCTGGCTGTATTCCTGCTCCAGAAACTTTCGCAGATGGCCCTGGGACTGGGTGTAGGCCAGGCCCAACAGGCGCATGAAGATGGAAATGCCACGCTCATTGCGCTGTGGCATCCGTATGGCACTCTCAGTAAGCGCCCAGAGGGTCTGGTTTAGCGTGGGGGGATTGCCGTCACACCGCTCTTCCAGGTCGTCGAAGGCGGTTTCCAGAGTCGCCGAAAATGGCGTCAGAAATCGGGCGAAAACCGCGTGGATCAACGCGTTTTTAGACCCAAAGTGATAATTGACAGCGGCCAGATTTACTTTAGCCTTACTGGTGATCATCCGGAGTGATGTTTCGGAGAACCCCCGCTCGGCAAACAGCTCCTCAGCAGCGTCGAGTATGCGGTCAACGGTATCAGACTGCGCCATGTTGTTTTCAGTGCCTCTAGCAAACGTCTGTTTGAAACATACGTTTGAAGACTCGCCATGTCAAGTTCGCTCGGCGGGCACCGCGGCAACAGACTGCCAACCCCTATCGATGGCTTCCTGATTACCATCGAAAAACGCCTGCTGAACCCGGCTGTATGCCTTTTCCGCTTCCAGCATGTAAATCAGATACAGGCGCACATACTCCCGTCGGACAAGCTGCCTGGCCAGAACCCGCTGTTCACTCAAGCGGATAATATCGCTGAACCTGGGATGCTTCAGTGCAGGGTTATACTCCGCCATTCTGGCGCATTGCCAAACCAGCCCCTCCTTGCCTTCCAGATGCTCCACGTGCTTCCGGGCATCACGCAGCAGGCGCTGCCGCTTAACCACAAGGTCCAGATAGGACGGCTTCTCAGTGTAGATCCGCCGAATAATCGGCACGCCCAGCAACAGGATGATAACGAAGGCCCCAAAGCCACCACCGGCAATCCAGGCCGGGATGAAACCGGTGAGCCCGGAGAGAAAAATGGTTGCGGCCACCAGTGCACTGAACACCCACAGGTCGCGACTCCGGCGGGCGGCAGCCATTTGATAGTTGGTTGGCCAGTCAGACATGGACAACAGGTCGAAATCCATCAGCAGCACCCGATCACACTGGCGCAGCATCAGTCTTAGCTTGCGCTGCTTTGATTCTGCCAGCGCTTTCTCTATGTCGCCCTGTGGCTCGCGCTCTGCCTCGTTTTCCTGATCATCACCCGCCTCCTGCTCGTCGGGCTCCGGGGGGCGATCAGACTCCGCCCGCGCCGCCTCTGATGCCTGCAGAGCTGCGGTACGCTGAGCAGCATTCAAGGCAGATCCGGCGGCGTCAGGCACAGGATCAGCCGCACGGCCCTGCCTCAGGACCGCGCCCGGGGCATTGGCATCGTCTGTCAGATTCTGTGCTGTTTGCTCAGCCATGAGGCCACCTTATCGGTTCGTTCCTTTTGCAAGTATCGGCCATTGCGTCCGCTTCTTGAATGTCCTGTTTGCCGACCCTTGTTCACCGGGCTTCCTTGGCAACCGCACCGGCCACCGGTATCCTTGCTCCATCATACAGGGTTCAGGAGCACCACTATGTTTACCGGTATTGTTCAGGGTATCGCCAAAGTCACCGAGATTATTGCATCACCGGGCCTGAATACTCTGGTTATCGATTTTCCGGGGGCACGGGTTGAAGGAGTAACTATCGGGGCGTCGGTCGCCATTAACGGAACCTGCCTGACAGTCACTCGCCAGGACGGAACCCGCCTTTATTTTGACGCCATGCAGGAAACCCTGCGCCTGACCACACTTGGGGAGTTATCCCCCGGAGATACGGTAAACTTTGAACGGGCAGCGCGCATTGGCGATGAAATCGGCGGACATCTGCTCAGCGGCCACATTCATACCACGGCCACCCTGGTCGACATCGCCCGACCGGAGAACAACGTGACACTGTGGTTTGAGATTCCAGCCGAGTGGGAAAAATATGTGTTCCCAAAGGGCTACATTGCCATCAACGGCGCCAGCCTGACCATCGGCGAGGTGCGGGAGAACCGGTTCAACGTGCAC
The DNA here is from genome assembly GCF_001574445.1 of Marinobacter excellens LAMA 842. NCBI lineage: Bacteria > Pseudomonadati > Pseudomonadota > Gammaproteobacteria > Pseudomonadales > Marinobacteraceae > Marinobacter > Marinobacter excellens. Next base: position 93,797 of record NZ_LOCO01000007.1, on the reverse strand, counting down.
CTGATTCCGGAAACCCTGCGCGCCACAACGTTCGGGAGCGCAGAACAAGGGCAAAGGGTGAACATTGAGGTAGACAGCCAGACCCAGACCATCGTAGACACCCTGGCCCGGCTTGGCTACGACCGGCCGCCGACAGCAAGGAGCTAGGGGGTCACAGGCAGGCTTCAAAAACGACGAAACGCGGGCTTGCCGCCCGCTGCACCACGCTGCTGAAATAGCGTTTCAGGGAGCGATGATAGCCCAGGTGGCGATTCCCCACCATCAATAAGGTGCCCTCGGGTTCCAGGTGCCGGGCAGCATCCCGGAATAGCCTCAAGGCAATGTGATCGCTTACTACCCCACCCTCATGAAACGGTGGGTTGAGCAAAATCAGCTGATAGTTTCCCGCGCCTCTGTCGACGCCGTCGGCATGGCAGACGCTGGCCCTTGCCTCAAACCCGCAACGCTTCAGGTTATGCCGTACACTCGCCACAGCCTGGGCAGACACATCGGCAAATTCCACACGGATATCGTCGCGGCAGGCCAGTGCCGCCAACCCTAGAATACCGTTGCCGCAAGCCAAATCCAGTACCCGGGCACCACTTGGGAGCCGGGCAACGGCAGGGGCTACAAGTGGCAGTAATTCACGGGTGCCAATGTCCAGACGGTCCCGGGCAAACACCGCAGGCATGGCCTCCACGGCGACTGGAACGTCCGGAACGGAATAACCTTTCCAGAGCCCTGACCAGCCCGCCAGGCTTGCCTCTCCCCGGCGACAAACCACAACACGCGCCTTTTTGCGCGCCGGCAGAACGGCTTCGGTGGGCATGGCTTCGGCAAATACATCAACACTGCGATCTGGAAGGTGCTTGATCATGCCCCCGGCAAGCAGGCAGCCATTATCGGCCAGTGCGGAATTCACCCAGCGCAGCAGCCACGCCAGGTATTCGCTTTGACGGGGCACACGCATGACGATCAGGTCAAAGGGCCCCTGCGGTGGATTCAGCCAACTGGCCAGCTGTACCGCGGAAGGTATATCGGGATTCAAAGAGATGTTAGCGCTCAATGCGCCCCCCAGAACTGCGCTGTCTGCCACCGATACCGGTGCGTAGTCAGACAACCCGAGCGTGAGTGCGCCAAACTGGTCATCCACCACCAACACACGATCGCCGGCGTGCACTCGGCGTAGGGCTTCATCCAGAAGCAGCTCATCCGCTGCATCCCAGGCACGTAAGTTCGGGTCACTCACGCCGGGGCGACAGAGCACTCGCTGACCAGCAGAGAACTCTAACGTTGCGGTTGTCATTTTGGGCACTCTGTTTCAGGTTTGATGAAAATGACCGGTTTTAGGCTGTTTACTCTAGAAAATAATCCTAAGTTAGAGCTGTTCACGCCGAACACCCTTTCCGGTTACGTCGTCCGGCTCTTAATGCCCGGACGAACGGCACTTTTCCGGAGATTCACTTTTGCCCCTTACCCCAGGGGCTTTTTTTATGGGCGCAACCCGGCACTGGCGCGGCGAAAAGCCCGATAAACCGTAAAGCGACGATCCTGAGCCAGCCGCTCTACCGGCCCGATATGCCGCTGGATGTCACCCTCATAGGGCAGAAAACTGTTTGCCACCAGTCGCAACTCCCCTCCGGGCATCAGGTGACCGGCCACATCCCGGAGAAACTGCTCGGTCATGGACGTGTCGGTTTTAACCCCGCTGTGGAACGGCGGATTGGTCACTACCGCCTGCCACCGCCCTTCCAGGGTCGAAAGCCCGTCGGCAGCGTAGATCTGGCCATGCGAGCCTGCCTTGGCATAGGTGGCCTCGGCACAAAGCACAGCCTGGGCCTGGACATCCACGCCGTCAACCGTCACCGGTGAGCGCCCATGCCGATTGGCAAAGCCCTGCAACCAGCTACCGATCACGCCCGCACCACAAGCAAAGTCGAGCACGCGCTCCGCCTTCAAGGGCGACTCCGCCAGGGTTTCAAGCAGCATCCGCGTGCCCGCATCCAGCTCCCCGTCACTGAATACCCCCGGCAGCCCAGCCACAGCGATTTCAACGCCTGCACACTCGAGCTGGCTCCAGCTAATCCATTCACGAATATCAAACACCGACAGGGGCTGACTATTTGTGCCGACCCAGACCTGACAATGCCGGGCACTGTCCACCTTGCCCGTATCGGAAGCCACTTCGTTGAACTGTTTGACCGCCCCACCGATGCCTTCTTTCTTCTCGCCAATCAACACCAACCTGGCACCTTCACAACCCAGAAACCGAGCCATTGTCAGGCGCAAAGCCAGCTCCGCCCGGGCCTTGGGCAGAAAAACCACAACCGTGTCGTAATCTGCAGCGGCCAGACCATCGGTGTCGTAGCCAAAACAGGCCTGCCAGCCAGACCGCTGTGCCAGTGCGCTGTATACGCCCGCATGCTCACTCATGGCCAGACCACTGTCACCGCATTGAGACAGTACAAGAGGCTCGGTAACACCCAGTAAGGCAAGCCGCCCCTGCAACAGATCGCGGTTACGAAGAAGAACGTCGTGGGTATTGGTCAGTGCAGACATGGATAGCAAGCCCGTTGGAGATCGTAAAAGGCGCTATGCTAACCGGAAAAAAGCCCTGAGTCTGCCATCGCGGCACATCAGGGCTTTATCAGAAAGGGAAACGGAACGGTAAATCAGAACACCAGTGGGCACCTGGTGAAGGCCTTACTTGTATCGAGCAACCGTGCCAACACGCAGTGCATCTTCCGGTGACATTCCCCAGTCTTCCTGGGGGCGAGGTTCGCTTCGCTTGCTGTCCTGCCGATTGCGACTCATAGCCGTGCCCGCGTTTCTGCGAGCTTCGATTGCACTCAGGGCCTTTTGCATCAGTTCTTTCATGGTCACCTCCCTCATTACTACAGTAGCTACTGTACCAAACACAGGGGTGACCATCTGTGATGACGCCAAGGGTCAACAAGTGACGCTCGTCACGATTCTTTGACACTTTTTGACATTTAAGGTGTCATGTTTTTTGACGACCTGACCGAACCGGTCGCTCCACCAGCGCCTGAAGATTTTTCTGACGAACCTTCTCCCGCTCCTCTTCACCGGTGATCGCCAGCCCCATGTCACGCAGCAGGCCATCGGCCACATCGTAGACAAACCCGTGGACGGTCAGGGGTTGGCCACGGCGCCATGCCTCCAGGAGAATGTTGTTCTGGCACACGTGGGCTACTTGTTCCAACACATTCAGTTCGCACAGGCGGTCCACCCGGTCCTCAACCGTCGGCAAGGCATCCAGAACGGACTGGTGGCGGTCCCGAACATCCTGTACATGGCGCAGCCAGTTTGAAATCAGGCCAAAGCCCTCGTTCAGCAGCGCTGCACGCACCCCACCGCAACCATAGTGGCCAACAACCATGATGTGTTTGACCTTCAGCACGTCAATCGCAAACTGAAGCACCGACAGGCAATTAAAATCCGTATGCACCACCACGTTCGCCACATTGCGGTGTACGAACAATTCCCCCGGCATAAGATCGACAATCTGGTTGGCCGGCACCCGGCTGTCTGCACACCCGATCCAGAGATATTCCGGTGCCTGCTGGTTTTTCAGGCGCTCGAAAAACTTCGGATCGCCCGCTTTGATGCCGTCTGCCCAGGCACGGTTTTTCTCCAATAGATGTTGCAGGTGTGGCATTCACACGTCTCCCGGCATTGATTCCCGCCCGGGATTGAACGGGAATCAACGGCATAACGCAATAGTCAGTTGGTCTTGGCGTCTTCGGGCGACTGATGCATGGTGCTCTGGGCCAGGTCCAACAGCTCCCGCAAAGCCACTGAAAACATTGCGTATTCGGGCTCCCGGGCACTCTTCAGCTCGGCCAGCATGGCTTTCCAGCGATCAATCATGGGCTGATGCTTCACCTGCCAGGCGTCCACACTGACCATGACATCCTCGGGTTTTCTGGCCAGCTTAAGAACGCCCGTCGTCAGGGCCCGTTGCTGCCAATCCAGATCTTCCCGGAAGCTCTCACGGGCCAGCGCCTGCCAATGGGAATTCGGTGTCAGCACCGCAATCGAGTTGGCGAACCAGTTCAGATCAAGCCGCTCACCCAGGTCATAGTATAGGTTGGCCACGGTTTTGAGTGGCATACCGGTTGCCTCCTGAGCTTCAATAATGCCGAGGGATGAATACAGATACCCGGTACCAGCCAGTACCTGGGCAAGGTCTTTTGGCAGGCCCGCACTGGCCAAATCCGAATGGCGTTTTTCCCAGACGGCACACGCCTGCTCACCCAGGTACTCTGGCAGGCTGGACGTGATCGCCCAGACACTGTCGGCAAAGCGTTCCATATGGCTCTGGATATTGAGCTCTGCCCGGCGATTGCGAAGCAGCCAGCGCACAGCCCGTCGCATCAGGCGCATCAGGTCCTGCATCAGTTCTATCTGCAAACTGGCCGACACATGGTAATCCAGTGCTTCAATGCGGTCCCACCAGTTGTCAATGCGGAAGACGTCGCGGGCAATAATCCAGGCCAGGGCAATGGATGCCGCATCCGCGCCCGTTGACTGGTTCAGCCGCTCGACAAAGGTGATACCCATGTGGTTAACCATATCGTTGGCAATCTGCGTCGCGATGATCTCCCGCCGCAACTGGTGCTCGCCAAGCTCTGAGGAAAACCGCTTGGTGAGTTCCTTCGGGAACACCTTGTACATTTCCCCGGCCAGCAGCGGGTCATCCGGCAGGTCGCTGTCAATCAAGGTCTGTTTCAGGTCGCCTTTGACATAGGAAATCAGCACCGACAATTCAGGTCGGGTCAGGCCCTTCTTGGCCAGTTTGCGTTCCGACAACGCTTCGTCGTCCGGCAGAAACTCCAGATCCCGGTTCAGCTTGCCCTGACCTTCGAAGGTATTCATCAGCCGGCGATACTCTTCCAGGCGTGGCGCCGTATCGATACTGGCGATGCTGATGGCCTGGGTCTGGCGGTAGTTATTCTTGAGCACCAATGCGGAAACATCGTCGGTCATTTCTTCGAGCATGATATTGCGCTGCTTGCCGGTGAGATCGCCCATGGCGACCGCACGGTTGAGCAGGATCTTCATGTTCACTTCATGGTCCGAGCAATCCACACCGCCAGAGTTATCGATGAAATCGGTATTCAGCCGACCGCCTTTCAAGGCGTATTCGATGCGCCCGAGCTGGGTAAAGCCCAGGTTACCGCCCTCTCCGACCACCTTGCAGCGCAGCTCACCGCCGTTGACTCGAAGGCCATCGTTGGCTTTGTCGCCTACATCGGAGTGGCTTTCAGAGGCAGATTTTACATAGGTGCCAATACCACCCACCCAAAGCAGATCCACTTCCGCCTTGAGAATGTGGCTAATCAGCATATTGGGCGGCACACGGTCGGCCTTGATACCCAGCAGTTTTTTCATCTCCAGGCTGACCGGAATGGACTTGGCGCTCCGGCTGAATACGCCACCCCCCTTGGAAATCAGCTTGGCATCGTAATCGGTCCAGGCTGAACGGGGTAACTCAAACAGCCGCTTACGCTCCTTGAAGCTCTTTTCAGCATCCGGGTTGGGATCGATGAAAATGTGAATGTGGTTGAACGCCGCTACCAGTCGTGTTTTCTCGGAGCACAGCAATCCATTACCGAAAACGTCGCCGGCCATGTCGCCAATACCAATGGCAGAAAATTCGTCTACCGCGGGGTTGATGCCCATTTCGCGGAAGTGCCGCTCAACCGACACCCAGGCACCCCGGGCGGTGATGCCCATTTTCTTGTGGTCATAGCCATTACTGCCACCAGAGGCGAACGCATCGCCCATCCAGAAGCCGTATTCGGCCGCCAATCCGTTGGCAATGTCCGAGAAGGTCGCCGTGCCTTTGTCCGCAGCAACCACCAGATAGTGATCATCGTCATCGTGACGAATAACCCGCTGCGGCGGCTCAATGGCCGAATCCACCAGATTGTCAGTGATATCCAGCAACCCGCGAATGAATGTTTTGTAGGCAGCAATACCCTCCGCCTGGAACGCCTCGCGGTCCGAAGGATCTGGCAGGCGCTTGGCCACAAAACCACCTTTCGCGCCAACAGGCACGATGACGGCATTCTTCACCTGCTGGGCCTTGACCAGGCCCAGAATCTCAGTGCGATAGTCCTCGAAACGGTCGGACCAGCGCAGGCCACCACGGGCCACTTTACCGCCACGCAAGTGCACACCCTCAACCCTCGGCGAGTAAACGAAGATCTCGAACATGGGCATGGGCAACGGCATGTCCGGTATCCGGGTTGGGTCAAACTTCACGCTGATGTAAGGCTTCGGCTGACCGTCGGCATCGGGCTGGTAATAATTGGTGCGTAACGTGGCCTGCATCAGTTCCATGAACAGCCGCAGCACCCGGTCTTCACTGAGGTTCTCAACTTCATCAAGGCCGGCATTGAACTCAATTTCCAGCTTCTGCTGGGCCGCTTCGCACTTACCCCGGCTCTGGAACCGGTCCGGATTGAAACGGATCTCAAACAGCTCCAACAGTGTCCGGGTCAGACTGACGTGGTTCACCAGGGTGTTGGAGATAAAGGTCTGGCTATTGGAGAAGCGGATCTGGCGCATATAGCGGGCATAAGTCCGCAACAGCGCGATTTCCCTCCAGCTCATGTAGGACGACAGCATCATCCGGTTGAAGGCGTCGTTCTCCGCCTCACCGTGCCATACCCGGCGGAAAAGCTCCTCGAAGATCGGACGAATGCGATGAATGTCGACCACGCTGCCGGAATGGGCCTGCAGGGTGAAATCGTGAATCCATACCGTCTTGCCGGTACGGTCGATGACTTCGAAGGGGTGCTCTCCGATGACGCGGAAGCCAAGATTGTCGAAAATCGGCATCACATCCGAGAGGGGTAGCGGCTCATCCGGATAGAACAGCTTGAAGTGCAGGGTGCTCTCGTCTTCCTCCAGCGCCCGGTAAAAACTCATGGCCAGGTCATCGTTACGGGCCGAGGCGACAATGTGCTCCAAATCAATAGCCGCCCGCCGGGGAGAGAACATATCGGTATAGCTCGCCGGGAAGCCACCGGCCCATACCCGGTACATCTCGTTACCGTATTCCTCTCCGTAGGCTTCACTTAGCGCCTCATACAGGCCATCACGCCAGGATTGCGCCAGTTCAATGACCTTGTCCCGGATTTCCGCCAGCGGCAACTGCCGGTTTTCAACCTGTGGCACCCGGATGGTGAACTGCACACGGGCCAGCACCGATTCGGAGAAGTGGGTAACGAATTCGATGTCTTCCGCTTCCAGCCGGTCCAGCAGTACCTGCTCAACCTTCAAGCGCAGCTCGGTGTTGTAGATATCACGGGGGAAGAACGCCAGACAGGTCACGAACTGGCCGTAGACGTCTTCGCGCATGAACAGCTCAATTCGACGGCGCTCCTGGATGTACAGGATACTCTTGGCCACCCGCAACAGTTCGTCGGTTTCAATCTGGAACAGTTCGTCTCGGGGATACAGAGTGAGTATCTGCTCCAGCTCCTTGCCTGCGTAGTCGTCGGTCAGGAAACCGGAACGTTTCATGACACTCTGGAACTTCCGACGCAGCAGGGGGATTTCATCCGGCCGCTCGTTGTAAACCCGGGCCGTGTACAGCCCCAGGAACCGCCGCTCGCCAACCACTTCCCCTTTGCTGTTGAATTTCTTGACTGCGATGTAATCAGGGTACGCCGGGCGATGTACCCGGGAACGCTGGGCCGACTTGGCAAAGATGAAGATATCGTCCGTGCGGGTCATCTCGTGCCGGGTTCGCTGGGGCAGCTCATTCAGGCGAACCTTGTCAGGGCGCTCGTTGTTAACCCGCAGAATACCCAGCTCCGAATTTTCCACCCGGCGGACCACCATGCCCTGTTTGTCCTTCGCGAAGTCATACTCGTCATAGCCCAGGAACGTGAAGTGATCTTCCACCAACCACTGCAGGAAGGCCTTCGCCTCCTGCTTTCCTTCGTCACTGATGCCAGCCGTCGTGGCCTCGAGTTCGGAAAGAATCTCACTCACCTTGTTTTTGACAACCGGAAAGTCCTCCACGGCAATCCGCACTTCGTGGAGCACATTCTGCAGGGCATCCTCAAGGTTACGCAGATCTTCCGGCGCGCTGTGCCGGTCTATCTCCAGGACAATAAACGACTCGTAGGCGGCGCCGGCCGTCGCCTTTTTAGTGGATAACAACTTCTTGAGCTTGCCATCCTTGTCCCGCTGCACATTCAGGATCGAGTATTGAATCGAGTGCGTCCCGATCTCACGCTGATTAATGGCAATTCGTAGCGAATCAATCAGGAACGGGATGTCAGGGTGCAGGATGAAAATAACGGTATGAGTGGACTGCCATCCGTCGCTTTCCAGATCGGGATTGAATACTGAAACAGGTGTCGCCTCGGCATTACGTTTCTGGATAAACTGCCACGCCGAAAGCATCGCACCATAGGTATCCGAAAACCGGCGACTCACCAATTCCTCGAGAGGAACATGCGCATAATGCTGTCGGGCGAATTCCGCGATCTTTTTTGCCTCGGTCTTCGCAATCTTCTCTGAGAACGCATCGGCCAACTGTTCAAAAAACTGATCCTTGCTGGCGATTGTCAGCGCATTCATATCCAACCTCTGGTTTGTGTGAAATAAACGTAATCAGGGTATCGTCACATAAGCATAGTCAAGCCCTTGATTTTTGCCGGCCAGACACCAAAACTGCGGCAACTACTTACGCAGAATTTCGTCCCGCGCCCGCTGGACTATCAAGAACCAAGAGCAAAGAATTTCATGTCGTTACAGCAAACGTTTGGTGACCTCCGAGCACAACTGGCAAAACGCATCATCGGCCAGGAGAAACTGGTAGACCGGCTGCTGATTGCCTTGCTGGCTGATGGCCATTTACTGGTGGAAGGTGCCCCCGGCCTGGCCAAAACCACCGCCGTAAAAGCACTCTCCGACCACCTTGAGGGTGATTTTCACCGTATCCAGTTCACCCCGGATCTACTGCCCTCCGACGTCACAGGCAGCGAGATCTATCGGGCTGAGACCGGCCTGTTCGAGTTCCAGCGCGGGCCCATCTTTCACAACCTCGTGCTGGCCGATGAAATCAACCGCGCACCGGCCAAGGTTCAGTCCGCCCTGCTGGAAGCCATGGGTGAGCGCCAGATCAGTGTTGGCATGCAGACCTTCGCATTGCCCAAACTGTTCATGGTGATGGCCACCCAGAACCCGATCGAGCAGGAAGGCACCTACCCGCTGCCGGAAGCCCAACTCGACCGTTTCCTGATGCATGTGGTGATTCACTACCCGTCTGCCGATGCCGAGAGACAGATTCTGCACCTTGCCCGCAGCGACTACCGTCAGGGAATCCCGAACGTAGACATTCGTCTAACAGAGGATCAGGTGATGTCTGCACGTCAGGCGGTATCGGATATCTACATGGCAGAACCGGTTGAGCAGTACCTGTTAGCCCTGATTCTCGCCACCCGGGATGCCGCCAGCCTGGACCCGGAACTGGCCCGCTGGACCGCATTCGGCGCCAGCCCCCGTGGCACCATTGCGCTGGACCGTTGCGCCCGCGCCCTGGCCTGGCTGGACGGCAGGGATTACGTCACACCGGACGATGTCCGGACCATGGCCTTTGATGTGCTCCGGCACCGGATTTTGCTGACCTTTGAAGCCGAGGCTGAAGGCATGACCGCAGACACCGTGCTCCAGCGACTGATTGACCAGGTTCCGGTGACAGCCTGAAGTTACCTGCAGCAGGAGGCAGTAACGACAGCATGGCTAACGCAATTCCCGCCACCCACATCACCTTGCAAGAGCTGGTGAGACTGCAGGCTGACGCCCGGGCACTGAAGCTGCCTTCGGCACGGCCGGTGCGGTCCCGCCAGTCTGGCCTCCGGCAATCTCGCCAGCGAGGCCGTGGAATGACCTTCTCCGAAGTTCGTCAGTATCAGCCCGGGGACGATATCCGGAGTATCGACTGGCGGGTAACCGCCCGGCGTCAGGCTCCCCACACCAAATTGTATGAAGAAGAACGGGAGCGGCCGGTTCTGCTGATCGCTGACCTGGGCCCAACCCTGTTTTTCGCCAGTGCCGGCGCCTACAAGCAGGTACGTTGTGCCCAGCTCACAGCATTGCTCGCCTGGCTTGCGTTGTGGGCCGGTGACCAGGTAGGTGGACTGGTGTTCAACAGTGAGAAACTGGAAGTACTGCGCCCGGCACGGCGTCAGAAATCGGTACTGCGCCTGCTGGACCAGGTGGCCGGCCTGCAGCACCGGTCTGACTCACCGCCCGCCCCGTCCGCCGCTAACGAACACCGGCTTGATACCGCACTGGCAGAGGCCCGCCGGGTGGCCCATACCGGCAGTCGGATTTTTGTGATCAGCGATTTCATGACGGTCACAGACACAACAACCAGCCTGTTGGGTGCACTGGCCAGGCACAACAGCGTCAGCGCCATCCGTATTCTTGACCCTCTGGAAAACGAGTTACCACCTAGCGGGCGTTTCGCCGTTGCCGGCCCGGATGGCCCCATCTGGTTCGATGCCTCCAACACGGCCTTCCAGAGGGCATGGCGTGAAAAAGTAGCCACCCATGAACAGCAGCTGGCTGACTGCTTCCGCACCTCCGGGGTGCAGGCAGCCACGGTACTGACTCAACAGGAACCTGCCGCCGCACTACGTATTTTGCTGGGCCCGGGAGGTCGCATCGGATGAACGGACAGGACCCACTGGCCCAACTGCGGGATATCCACCTTCCGGACACGGGCGGAATCTGGCCACCGGCGCCCGGTTGGTGGCTTCTGGCAATCGTGTGCGCCATCGGTCTTGCGGTCGCGGTAACGCTGTGGCGGCGGCAGCGCCGAAAAACCGCGTGGCGCCGTGACGCCCGGAGCCTGTTGACGGAACTTGAGGCCTGCGCCAGCAAAACCCCTGAGTGGTTTGGTAAACTCAACACATTCCTGAAACGGGTGGCTCGGCAAGTGCACCCCAAGCAGAATCCGCAAGCCATGTCTGGCGAACAGTGGATAAACTTTTTGCTGGCAACCGCACCTGACAACCGGATCGCTTCCCGCCCGGTGGTGGAAGCCATGGTCGCCAGCACCTGGCAACCCAGACCAACCGCCGATCCAAACCAGGCGCTGGATTTCGCAGCCCTCTGGCTGGAGGCACAGATATCATGAGCCTTGCTTATCCCTGGCTTCTGCTATTGGCACTTCTGCCTTTGCTGTTTCTGATCCGCCGACACGGCAATCAGGCAGCCGATGCACCGGTGATTCCTGTCGGCCACTGGCTTTCCGGGTTACCTGGAGTCAGCAGCAGTGGTCAGGCGACACCCCGATGGCGGCAACTGCTGTTGTTGCTGGCCTGGCTGTGTCTGGTTGTGGCCATCGCCAGGCCCCAACATGTTGGCGAGCAGATCCAGATGCCGGTCAGTGGTCGTGACCTGATGCTGGTGGTGGATATCTCCCCGAGTATGGATGAGAAAGACATGGTCCTGCACGGTCGTGGCATCGACCGGCTGGAGGCGGTAAAACGGGTACTGGATGAATTTATTGACCACCGGGAGGGTGACCGGCTTGGGCTTATCCTGTTCGGTACCGAGCCCTATGTGCAGGCTCCCCTGACCTTTGACCGGGAAACCGTGCGCACCTTGCTCCACGAATCCGGCATCGGCATGGCGGGACGGGCCACCGCTATTGGTGATGCCATCGGACTGTCGGTCAAACGACTGCGCGACCGGCCCCACGACCAAAGGGTGGTGGTAATGCTGACAGACGGCGCCAACACAGCAGGCCAGATCACGCCGGACAAAGCCACCGAGATTGCCCAGGCAGCAGGCGTCAGGGTCTATACCGTCGGCATCGGAGCGGATTCCATGGTCCAGCGAGGCCTGCTGGGAACCCGACGGGTCAACCCCTCCCGCGACTTGGACGAAGACCTGCTGACCCGAATGGCCGAGCAGACTGGCGGGCGGTACTTCCGGGCTCGCAGCCTGCCGGAACTTGAAATGATCTACGACAGCATCAACCAACTGGAGCCCATTGAACAGGAAGGACAGTTCTACCGACCGGTCACCGAACTCTATGTCTGGCCTGCCAGCGCAGCGGTCGGCTTATGGCTTATCCTGCTGGCGACACGGCTTGGCGGTGGGATCCGGCGCAAGGCAGACGACCCGGAGGCAGACCATGGCTGATTTTCACCTGATCCGGCCGCTGTGGCTGCTGTTGGCGCTGACCATACCCCTGCTTTACCTGATGCGCCACCGGCTGCGGCACGGTGGCACCGGCTGGGAACACTATATCCCACCAGCGTTGCTGAACCCTTTGATCCGGCGTCAGGGGCAGCAACCAGGGGCCCGGACCATCTCTCCCCTGCTACCACTCAGCCTCGGCATCCTCGCCCTGTCGATAGCACTTTCAGGCCCAAGTTGGCGCCATGCACCAACGCCGTTGAAACAGCCCGAAGACAGCCTGGTGATCGTACTGGACCTGTCGTTATCCATGTTGGCAACGGATGTTGAACCAGACCGTCTGACTCTGGCCAAGCGCAAGATCCGGGACATCCTGAGTGTCCGGGAAGGAGGCCTGACCGGCCTGTTGGTGTATTCTGGTGATGCCCATGTTGTGACACCTCTGACCGAAGATCGCCGCACCATAGAGGCCATGCTCAACGTGCTGGAGCCAACCATCATGCCCGCCCAGGGCAATCGGGCTGACCTCGGAATAAAGCGCGCTGTCGAGCTGCTGGAACAGGGTGCGCCGGGCAGGGGCCGGATTCTGCTTATTGCTGATGACGTACCGGCTCGGCACCACAACGATATCCGTGCCCGGTTGCAAGGCACCCCGTACAGCCTGAACACTCTGGTAGTGGGCTCCCGGGAGGGCGGTCCCATTCCCCTGGCCAAGCGAGGCTTCATCAGGGATAACGGAAATATTGTCATCACCCGGGCCGATCCGGACAGCCTTGCCAGACTGGCCCGGGAAAACCGTGGGTTCAGCCACGAATTGACTCTGGGTGACACCGACATCCGGCAACTGCGATTGCAACCCGAGGTTAGTGATGACTGGTCCCGGGGTGAGGATGGTCTGACCGTTAACCGCTGGCAGGATGATGGTTATTGGTTGTTGTGGCTTGCACTGCCCCTGTTACTGCTGGGCTGGCGTAAAGGGGCGTTTGCCGTCTGCGCAATGGCCATACTGCCACTGGCCCTGACTCCCCGCCCGGCAATGGCATTTGACTGGGGCGGGTTCTGGCAGCGAGAGGACCAGAGAGGTCCGGAGTTGATCGAGCAGAACCCGGCGCGGGCCGCTGATCTGCTTCAGAAACCAGGCTGGCGGGGCTCCGCCCTGTACCGGGATGGCAGATTCGATGACGCCGCCCAGGCCTTCGCAGACCAACCGGGCGCTGTTGGCCATTACAACAGAGGCAATGCCCTGGCCAGAGCCGGACAATTGAAGCAGGCTCTTGATGCCTACCAACAGGCCCTGGATGATCATCCCGACTTCGAAGATGCCCGGGCCAACCATGAGCTGGTCAAGCAGTTGCTGGAACAACAACAGGACTCAAGTTCGCAGAACGGCGATCAGAACCAGGATAATCAGGACCAGCAGGACAGTTCCGGTGACCAGAGCCAGGATTCACAGCAGGGCGAAGGTTCAGAATCGGAACAGAACGATCAGGGCAATGACCCCGGCCAGTCCCGGCAGCCAGATGCTGATCAGCCCGATGACACCGATCAAAGCGATGGAGAGCCCGAACAGGACACAGCCGAGGGCGAGCCGCAGGAACCGTCTGACAACACAGAGCAGGACACCGGCGAGCAGACCGCCGAGGCACCAGCAGCCATCTCTGAGCAGCCCCTCACCCAAGGCCAGGAGCAATGGCTCAGACGGATTCCAGACAACCCGGGCGGACTACTGCAGCGCAAATTCCTGCAGCAACACCAACAACGTCAGACCACACCGGACGAGGGCGACACACCATGGTAAAACGCTTTCTAAGAACCATCAGCCGTCTGGGCTTGCTCGTGTTGCTGACAGCCTCTTCGGCCTTGGCAGACACCCTGTCGGTGGAGCCAGACCGCACCCAACTGTATCAGGGGGAAGTCCTTACACTGACGGTCAAAGGCTCGATGAAAATCGACATCAACCTGAACAACCTGTTCAACTTCGATCTTTCTCAGTTGCCATCACCGGATATCGAGAAGGTTGAACCGGATTTCGAAATTCTTGCCCGGAACCAGCGTTACAGCGTGCAAACGGTCAATAACGACATGGTTGGCGAGATTACCTGGACCTACCAGTTGGCGCCCACCCGCACCGGCACCCTGACCATCCCGGCGTTGACCTTCAAGGACACCAGCTCATCCCCTGTCACCGTTGAAGTGACCGACGGCACCCCACCCAATCAACCCGCCGCGGCCAGGGACAGTTTTATTGAGCTGGCAGCGGACAAAGCCGAGGTGTATGTTCAGGAACAGCTGGTGCTGACCATCCAGCTGTTTTTTTCCGGAAACCTGATTCGAGGCGAGCTTTCAGAGCCCGAACATCCCGACGCAATCATCGAGCCCCTGGGCAAACAGCGGGAATACGCTCGCTACCGCGATGGTATTCGCTACCGGGTGGTAGAGCGACGCTACGCCATTTTCCCGCAACAACCGGGTGAGCTGACACTACCCCCCATTCGTTTTGAAGGACAAGCCCGTGACGCCTCCGGCCAGCTCCGCTTTCTGCGGGACCGCCAGGAGCTTTTCGACGTACGGGTGAAGCCGGTACCCGACAGCTATCCCGCCAATCAAACCTGGCTACCTGCCAGCCAACTGAACCTGACCGATGAAGGACTGCCACCCTCCGGTGAACTTCAGGCGGGCACCAACCTGAACCGAAAACTGACACTGGAAGCCGTTGGCCTGCCGTCCGAAGCCCTGCCGGCACTGCCCCAGGCGGTACCCGATGCCATCCGCAGTTACCCGGAACAGCCACTGAGAAACACGGAAACCACCACAGACGGCCTGCGCTCGACCCTGCAGCAGGTCGCTGCCCTGGTGCCGGTGCAATCTGGCGAAGCCGTGCTGCCTGCAATCCGTATCCCCTGGTGGAACACCCAGACCGACGAGCTCGAATACGCGGAATTGCCAACACGCCGTTACGCCATCGCCGGTGGAAGCGCCGTGGTCGCCGCGCCCTTATCTGAGTCCGGACCAACGCCGGACTCGCTGCCGGAGGCAACTGTGACTACGCCATCTGGCGCTGCCGGGGTGTCACCGTGGTTCATCTCCAGCCTCGTTCTGGCAGGCTTGTGGCTGGCCACGGCGGGGTTGTGGTGGTACTCCCGCAAGCGGCAGGCTCCAGCACATCACGAGAGTCATCCGGAGGATGCAAGCGAACGACAGGCTTTCGCCAAGCTCAAGGCGGCCATTGATGGCCTCTCAGCCCAGACCACCGGGCTTATGGTGACATGGGCAAGACTGCGATTTCCCGGTCAGGGCTTTGTCACTGTGGAGGATGTCATCGACTTTAGCGGGGACCCGGGCCTGGCAAAAGCGGTTGGGCGGTTTCAGGAAAGGCTGTTCTCCAATCATTCACCATCCCATGGCGACCTTGTAACCAAAGAGCTGACCAGGTGCCTGGAAGACCTGAGAAACCGTCAGGCGGTCCCGACCGACACAGCAGGTTTGCCGCCTCTGTATCCGGCTGGCCTGTCACACTGACTGGCCAGCCGAAGCAGTTTCACTGACTCAGTTTGTCAGTTCCTGGTTGATCACCAGCTGCACTGGCTCACCTTGGGCCTCAGGTGACAGCACCTGCGCCTCTACCCTACCCTGCCAGTCGCCCGGCTGCGGATTGACACTGCCGGTTCGGCTGAGCCGGGCAATAATCACCACGTCCTGCTCGGCCGAAATGGTGGTTTCCGGTGACATTGCATAACGATCATCCAGCCGGATATCTGCAGGCAAGGCGCCGGCGGTCAGGCGGGCAACCGCCACCGGTGCGCCCTGGCTGATACCCGCTGACCGGGCAAAAATGAACAATGCAGTATCGGCAGGGACCTGGTCCTGCAGATCTTCATCCAGCGATACCCGCAAAGAAACACCCGGGCCACTAGCCACCTCTGGTTCGGAGCGTTGCTCTGACGCTGGGGACCGCTGCCCCAGGCGCCGGTAGGACTCGTCAATGCCACCGCGAATTGAGGCAATCTGCGGGTGATCCGGCGCTACCTCGACAATCCGCTCCCAGTAGTCAATCGCCGCCCGATAGTCCTGCTGGCTGAATGCGCTTATGCCAAGCAATCCCAAAGAGTTCACCTCATCCGGGTTGAGCGATTGCGCCGCCTCAATAGATTCCAGAACCTCCGGAGTCAGCTCACCCTGGGTGGTAAAGAAAAGAGCTTGTGCGGCAAGACCGTGGGCGACAGCGCTGGATGCCGGGTCTTCTTCAACAACCGACGCCAACCGTTGGAACGCTCGGGCCGCATCTTCATAGCGTTCGATGCGCATGTAGGTCTGGCCCAGCATAGCCCAACCGTCAGCATTATCCGGATTGGCCTCCAGTCGGGTGCGCAACTGCTCGGCCAGTTCCGATACCCGGGCCACCTGCTCACCATCAGACGCATTCATCTCCTGCATGGTCAGGTACTGCTCAAGCTGCTCCATGGCTCCCCAGCGATCATAGGCCAGAAACGTACCCGCAGGCAGCAACAGGACTGTCGCCAAGCCCACCACCATCGCGCTTCGGCGCCCCGGAATGCGTTTCTCCGGCACCGCATTCTCCGGCACGTCATCCAGCATGGCACCTGCCAGCTCGTCTTTGAGCAGTCCATAGGTTTCGTCATCGAGAACACCCGACTCATGCTCGTTATCCAGCTCTTTCAGCCGGCTGCGATAGGCAAGCAGATTCTGGTTTCTCAGATCGGTTTCCAGTCTCGCTTTCGAACGATGAAAAAAGACCGGGTACAGTACAAACGCCAAAGCCAGGAGAATGAGTACCGTTGCGGCAATCCAGAATGTTTCGGTCATGGAGATATCATCACAGTTGAAAATGTATTACCGGAATCAGCTACGTGACGACTGATCCTTGTCAGCCAGCATCTGTTCGACTCGTGCTTTTTCCTCCGGGCTCAGCGGCGGCTCGTTCGAATCCCGCCCCCGGGACCTGAGCACCACACCCGCAACAATCAGCAGGCCACCAATCACCGCAATGGCAGGAAATGCCCAAAGTATGATGGTTCGACGATCAACCGGTGGTTTGTATTTGACGAACTCACCGAAGCGGTCAACCAGAGAGCCAACAATCTCGTCATTGGTGGCACCTGCCTGCATCATCAGGTAGACCTGGTCACGCATATCCTTGGAGATAGGCGCGTTGGAATCCGCTATGTTCTGGTTCTGGCACTTGGGACAACGCAACTCAGCAATCAGGTTTCTGAAGCGCTGCTCCTCAGCCTGGGTATCGAAATCGTAGAATTCGGGTGGCGCCTCTGCGTAGACAGGGAGTGCAAACGCCAGCAGTGCCGCCAGGATCACAGGCATAAATCGCATCAGCTATTCCCCTTGGCCTGATTGATCACAGGTAACAGGATCTCTTCCCACACCCGCTCGTTGACTACGCCCACGTGGCGGTAACGAACCACTCCCTGGGCGTCAATAACGAAGGTTTCCGGAGCGCCGTACACCCCGAGATCAAACCCAAGGGTACCCCGTGGGTCGAAAATAATGGTCTGGTAAGGGTCGCCCAGGCGACCAAGAAAACGGAACGCATTTTCTTTCTGGTCCTTGTAGTTCAACCCGATGATGCGAATCCCCTTTTCGTTGGCCAGCCACATCAGATCTTCATGCTCATCCCAGCAGGCCGGGCACCATTCGGCCCAGACGTTCAGCAAGGAAACGTCACCCCGGAACAGGGACTGGTCCAGCATTTCCCCTGGCTCCCGCAGGTTTTCCAGGTTGAATTCCGGTACCGGTTTGCCGATCAGGGCCGACTCCAGTTCCGAGGGATCCTTGCCAATGCCGGAGGCCAGCAAGATTCCCACCACCAGGGCAACCACCAGGGGCATGAAGAGCATTACCCGTCTCATGCGTTGGCCTCCGCAGGCTTACTGCCCGCAGCGCCGGTTTCACCAGTCGATGCGGGGTCATTGGCCTCTGAGCGGACTCGAATACGGTAACGCTTGTCAGAAATGGCCAGGAAGCCACCAATAGCCATGACCAAAGAGCCAAGCCACAACCAGCGAACCAGGGGCTTGTACTGAAGGCGGATGGCCCAGGCTTCATCGCTGATGCGCTCACCGATGGCGATAAAGACATCGCGGAACAGTCCGGCGTCGATTGCCGCCTCGGTCATCACACTCATGCCCACCGGGTAATGACGCTTTTCGGGGTGTAGGCTGGCAACCTGCTTGCCATCCAGGAACACATCGAACTCACCATACTCAGCCCTGAAGTTTGGCCCCTGGCGCTCACCGATGTAGTTGAACACCACGGTGTAGTCGCCGACCTCAGCGGAACCACCTGGCACCATGCGTACATCCCGCTCGATGCCATAGTTGGACACCACGGTGGCCCCTGCAATGACCATTGCCAGGCCAAGGTGCCCGAAGACCATGCCGTAATAGCTGCGGGACTGGCGCTTCAGACCGTACCAGCGGCCCATTTTCGATGCGGACTTGTCCCATAGATCCCAAGCCGTGGCCATAGTTACCCAGACCGCGGTGAATACGCCGGCAAAGGCCCAGGGGGCAAAGCCGCCATACACCAGCATCACTGCGGTGGTAACCAGCACACTGACCGCCAGGGGCCAGAGCAGCTTACGGGCCAACCAGCCACCGTCGGTGCGCTTCCAGCGTGAGAAGATCCCGGCGCCCAACAACAGGCCAGTGGCCACAGCCATAGGGCTAAACGTGGCGTTGAAGAACGGTTCACCGATCGACAGCTTGCCCAGGTTCAGGTAATCCAGCACCAGCGGATACAGGGTACCGATCGCCACCAGCATGGTTGCCGCTACCAGCAACACGTTATTCAACAACAGAAAGATTTCCCGTGACAGTGAGCCATAGCGGGAGCGAACGTGCACCACCGGTGCACGGAAGGCATAGAGAGTCAGACTGGCAACCACAGTGATGCCCAGCAAGGCCAACAGGAACGTACCCCGCTCGGGATCATTAGCAAAGGAATGGACCGAAGTCAGCACACCGGAGCGGACCAGGAAAGCACCCAGCAAGCTCAGCGAGAAGGTCACGATGGCCAGAAGCACGGTCCAGCTTTTGAACACGCCGCGCTTTTCGGTGACCGCCAGCGAATGCATCAGCGCCGTGCCGGACAACCAGGGTAGCAGAGAGGCATTTTCAACCGGGTCCCAGAACCACCAGCCGCCCCAGCCGAGCTCGTAATAGGCCCACCAGCTTCCCAATGCGATCCCCAGGGTCAGGAACGCCCAGGCCACCGTTGTCCACGGGCGGGACCAGCGGGCCCAGGCGGCATCCAGTTTACCGTTTATCAGTGCCGCGATGGCAAAGGCAAACGCAACGGAGAAGCCCACATATCCCATATACAGCATGGGCGGGTGAAGAATCAGACCAATATCCTGCAGCAACGGGTTAAGATCGCTGCCATCAGCCGGAATGTTCGGCAAAAGTCGGTCAAACGGATTGGAGGTAACGATAATGAACAGGAAGAACCCGACACAGATCATGCCCATCACCGACAATACCTGAGACACCATGGTAGACGGCAACTTCCGGCTGAATACCGCAACGGCCAGTGTCCAGCCCGCCAGCATCAGAATCCACAGCAGCAGGGAGCCCTCATGCCCCCCCCAAACCGCACTGAACTTGTAGTACCAGGGCAACATGCTGTTGCTGTTGTTGGCGACATAGGCAACCGAGAAGTCATCCACCATGAACGCATGGGTCAAAACGGCAAAAGCCAGGCCGGTAAAAACAAACATACCGGTCGACAGCGGGCGGGCAAACGCCTGCAGGCTGTCACGGCCAGTCAATGCCCCGGCTAACGGGACAACAGAAAGGAGTACTGCCAGCAGCAGCGCGATAATCAGTGCAAGCTGTCCGAGTTCCGGATACATCGGGTTCCTCCAGCAACAGGGGTTCGGGGTGAATGGTTAGTAAGCGGTGGATTCCGCGGCTTTCTCTACATCGGCAGCCTGGTGCCTGCCCTTCGACGCCCGCTCCAGGGCTTCGGCAACTTCCGGCGGCATATAGGTTTCATCGTGCTTGGCCAGGACCTGGTCAGCAACAAACCGGCCATCCGCGTTAATCCGACCCATGGCAACAACGCCCTGCCCCTCAGCAAACAGGTCCGGCAAAATACCAACATACTCCATGGCCACCGAGGCGGAATAATCAGTCACCCGGAATTCCACCTTCAGGCTTTCCGGATCGCGCACCACACTGCCCTCTTCGACCATGCCGCCAGCCCGAATGCGAACATCCACTGGCGCCTTGCCATCGGCGATTTCACTGGGGTCGTAGAACAGATTGATGTTCTGGCGCAATGCATAGGTGGTCAGGCCAACAGCGATGGCAAGCCCGGCCAACAGGAACAACACAATGGTCAGTCGCTTCTTACGAATCGGATGCATGAATTACCTGCTCTTCAGTCTTGGGGAATTTCAACTCGGGTAAAGGTGGCCGATGCTTTGCCCGGTGCCCTGGCAGATGCCCGGCTTTCTGTCTCATGCCTGCGCTGGCAGTCCTCGAGGGCCACTCGATTTCGCTTCACTGACCAGATCATCAAACCACCTAGCAGAACGGCAAAGACCGCATAACATACCCATACGTAGGGTCCGTGGCCTTCCATCGCCATAAATGCTGAGAACGAATCAAACGCCATCGGTTATTTCCTTCCTGCCAGGACCATGTCTTTTACCCACCGGGTTTTCTGTTCCCGAATCAGGATCTCGGTTTTCATTCTGATACAGGCGAACCAGCCGAACAGCAGGTAAAGGCCCAACACAGAGAGCAGCAACGGCATCCACATTTCCATGGGCATGGCGGGCTTTTCGGTCAGCTTGAACGTAGAAGGCTGGTGCAGTGTATTCCACCACTCCACGGAGTATTGGATAATCGGGATATTTACGACCCCCACCAGAAGCAGAACGGCAACAGCACGGGCAGCAGACTTTTCATCGTTAATGGCCCGGTCCAGGGCAATGGCGCCACCGTAAAGGAACAGCAGTATCAGCATGGAGGTCAGGCGGGCATCCCACACCCACCAGGTGCCCCAGGTAGGCTTGCCCCAGACAGCGCCGGTAAACAGCGACAGGAACGTGAACACAAGCCCAACCGGCGCTATGGCTTTAACAAACACATCTGCCAGTTTCATACGCCATACCAGAGTCACCACCGCAGCGATCGCCATAGAGACATAGATGGACTGGGCCAGGAAGGAGCTGGGCACATGAATGAAGATAATCCGGTAGCTGTTACCCTGTAAGTAGTCCTTCGGCGCAAATGCCAGCCCCCAAACCAACCCCGCCGCCAGCAGGAGCAAGCCACCGGCCAGAAGCCAGGGCATAAACCGGGTCGCAATCCCGAAGAACCACTTTGGGGAACCCAATTTGTGAAACCATTGCCACATCAGTTGGTCACCGTCTTACTGTTCATTTTGCCAGCGGGCGTGCCCGGGGCGTTTAACTGTTGGACATACTGATCCGTAGCGCTGCCGCAGACGCGAACGGGGCCAGCGTCAGGGCCAGCACCAGAAATGCCCCCATCAGGGCCAGGTAACCGGCCACCGGCGCACCCTCAGCCGCTGCCGCCACCGTGCCGGTACCGAAAATCAGCACGGGAATGTACAGCGGAATAATCAGTAATGACAAGAGCACGCCAGCAGAGCGCAGCCCAAGTGTTAATGCCGCACCAATGGAACCGATCAGGCTGAGCACCGGTGTGCCGATCAGCAGCGTTAGACACAGAATTGCAACAGAGTTCCCGTCCAGATGCACCATAACACCCAAAACCGGGGTCAATATCACCAGCGGCAGGCCTGTGAGCATCCAGTGCGCCAGTGTTTTTGCCAGGATGAGCAGGAACAGGGGCTGTGGCTGCAGCACCAGTTGTTCCAGAGTGCCGTCATCAAAGTCGTGCCGGAACAGATGATCAAGAGACAGCAACACTGACAACAACGCTGCCACCCAGAGAATGCCCGCACCAGACTGTTTCAGAAACCCCACCTCAGGACTGACACCGAGTGGAAACAGGGTGACAACCATGACAAAAAACAGCAGGGGGTTCAGCAGATCCTGGCGTTGCCGGAACGCCACTCTTACGTCGCGAGCAAACACCGCCACCATGGCACTTAGCGGCCCAACGCCCTGTTCCACCGGTTTTATCAAAGGGTGAGCCGAACTATTCATCACACTGCCCCCCACCCAGGGTAATACGCCCCATTCCCTCAACCTGAAGGTCATGATGGGTGGTGACCAGAATGGCGCCGCCTTCTGCCGCTCGCTGCTTGAGCAGGGTTTCGATCGCCTGAACGCCATCCGCGTCGATGGCGGTAAATACTTCGTCCAGCAGCCACAGGGGCTCGTCAGCAATCAGCAACCGGGCCAGCGCGACCCGCCGCTGCTGGCCTGCCGAGAGATTGCGACAGGGAACATGTTCATACCCCGCCAGGCCAGTGCCAGCCAGGGCTTGTACCAAAACCTCATCATTGACCGGGCGACGGCCCGCCATCAATGCCCGCAGGTTCTCCAGCGGTGTCAGCAACGGCTTGATTCCGGGGCGATGACCCAGATACAGAGTGTTTCGGAGAAACGACTCGCGATCATGCCCTCGGGGTTGTCCGCACCATCGAATCTCACCGGACCAGGCACCATTCAGGCCCGCCAGAATACGTAACAGGGTTGTTTTACCTGAGCCATTGGGGCCCTCGACACGGGTGAGCGTACCGGGCACTATGGAGAAAGACAGGTTTTGGAACAACAGGCGCTCATCCCGTTCACACTCGAGATCAACCGCCTGTAGCAACGGCTCGGACATCAGGGCCCCGTTCAGGACGAAGGATGCTCAACAGGCATCAGGTGTATGGACGAAGGTCACGCAGGTGCCAACATGAATTCAAGGCATTGGTTGCCAGCGCGGCGTATTATAACGAAAGCGCTCCAGGATTACTCTTGCCCGACATCAAATCCATGACAATGAAGCTGAACGGCGGACAACCTCCAGTCAAAACACCGGACGCGCCAGCGGCCCGGGGCTCCTCCGGGCAGGCTACCCCTGAACTTCGGGACGGCGCATCGTCTGTACCCCGGGCAGACCCGCTCAAATCTGCACAGCAGCAGCTAATGCAACTCCGGCTCAGCAATAACGAAACCGCCCTGGCCCGGGTGGCCGACATTATTCAACAGAAAGGTGGTGGCCATGAGCTGCTTCTGGAGTTGCGTGGCCGTGCCCTGGCGGTGTCGACCGGCCCGGATTCCGCAGGCCTGTCCGCAGGCGATCTGATCAAGGTGATGCGGGCCGGCAACGAGCTGCGACTGCTTGGCAAACTGGCCCCGGGCCCAGATGCCAGTATTGCGCGGGCACTGGCCCAGAGGCTGCCCTGGCAACAGAATTTGCAGGCCGGGCTCGGGCAACTGCTGCAAAGTCTGACCAGTGGATTGAAGCCTGCGCTGCAACCTGGCCAACCACCGGCCGGAAATGCCACCCAGCCCTTGCCTGCCCTGGCCCAGCAACAACTGCAGAACCTGCTTGCCAGCCTGCCCCGCTCGGATGCCCTGGCACCCGGCGTGGGCAAGACCGATGGTATTGCCCAACAGGTCCGGCAATGGCTAACCGAAAGTGGAGTTTTCGCAGAATCCAGGTTGTTGCATTCCAGCCCGGCCCAGGGTTCGCCGACCGATCTGAAGCTGGCCCTGGCTCGGGTTGCAGGTGCACTCCTGGCTGCACAGGGCCAGGGGCCTGAACACTTCAATCGGCTGACACCGCTTGCCAGCCACGACCTGGTTCAATCACCTCTGCAATTCCCGAATACCACTGGCCCTTCATCAACCAGCACGGCCGAACCGCTGTCGGTGGCACAAGCCCTGCGACTGCTGGCCGGCATGCTGAACCGGATTACCGTCAATCAGCTCCATAGCCAGGTGCTTACTGCCAGGGCCGGTGCCGAACCCGGCACACCCACCAACACGCTACTGATCGAATTGCCCTGGCTGACGCCGCATCAGGAACCACGAACGGCTCAACTGCGGCTGGAACAATATGAAAGAGACGAGGAGTCTGCCAAAGCCACCGGTCATGCCACTGTCAGTGAATGGCGGCTGGCGCTGTCCATGGATCTGGACGAAGCCGGGCCGCTTCACTTCGACGTTTCTTTCCGGTATCCATCGGTCAGTGCACAGGTGTGGGCGGAAAAGCAGAGCACCCTGCGCCAGGTACACGAAGAACTGCCGCTGCTTCGGCAGAGCCTGACCGACCTGGGGCTGGAGGTAAAAGGCCTGGATTGCCGGCGCGGCAGCCCCCAGCGCACACAAACCCGACTGGAACACCGACTGGTGGACACCAAGGCATGAAGAACAAACAGACTGACACAGCCATACCGGCAGCCGTCGCCCTGAAATACGATGGCGAGCGGGCACCGGTTATCGCAGCAACCGGGACCTGGGAACTGGCGGAAGAGATTATCCGCATCGCCAGGGAGCACGGCGTGCCGCTGTATGAAAATGCCGAGTTGGCCAGCATTCTCGCCAGACTGTCGTTGAACGAAGAAATCCCGGAAGAACTTTACCGGGTGATTGCAGAAATACTCGCTTTCGCGTTCCATATTCGGGGCCGGAGGCCCGAATAACTTCCAGAGCCGTCTCCCGGCCCCGGATTTCGCCTACCAGAATGACATCCGGCTCTTCCCGTACCAACGCTCGCATGGCATCGGCAAAGCTGAAACCGATGTCCGCCCGGCCTTCCAGGCACACCGGTTTGCCGCCATCCTACAAAACGACCACCAGCGCCTGTGACAGCTTTGGATCAGGCCGCCTGACGTTTCTTCAGTGCTGACACCAGTTCGGCCTCGGGGCGGGATATTCCGCACGTATTCATAAGATCGTCGATATCTGCACCAAGATCAACCAGGCGCGCTGCTTCGTCGTAGGAAATTCTCAGTGGGTCGTTCTGGCGCATTTCATCCAGGGCATTACGCAATTCGTGCAGTTGCCGTTCGCAGGCCACCAGGCGCTGGCCGACGCCCATGCTGCCGCTGGTCGTAGCGTGCAATTCACGGCCCAGGGTGTCGCATCGCTGTTTTGTTGAAGCCCGCAATGCGCTGATCTGACGCCCGTGGATGACACCCTGAACCAGGACCAGGCCAATCGCGACTGCAGTCAGGCCCCAGGGGAGCCAGGAAGGAATGGTATAACTCATGACAGACGTCTCCCTTGTGTGTCACCACGGAAGACGTCCATCGGGAGCGCTGGAAGGAGAGGCCCTTACAGCGATGCGATTTCAGCCCACTCGTGGCCTGACAACATTTTGTCGAACTCGACGAGAATAATCAGCTCGCCATTCTTGTTGCACACGCCCTGGATAAACTTGGCACTTTCCTCGTTACCCACGTTCGGTGCAGTTTCAATTTCACTGGCCTTGAGATAGACCACCTCCGCCACTGAATCCACCAGAATACCCATGACCTGGCTGGAGGATTCCATCACTACAATTCGCGTGGCATCCGTCACTTCTGCGTCCGCCAGGCCGAAGCGCCGACGGGTGTCAATAACCGTAACCACGTTGCCCCGCAGGTTGATGATGCCCAGCACGTAATCCGGGGCACCCGGTACCGGAGCAATCTCGGTATACCGAAGTACTTCCTGGATCTGCATCACGTTGATGCCGTAGGTCTCATCATCCAGGCGGAAGGTCACGTACTGCAGTACCTGATCATCCTGGGCCTGATTTACTTGTCCGCTCGGGGATGCCATAGCGCTCTCTCCTTCTCGGCTGCCCGGCGGGCAACCTGATCGTCAAAAATTCATCATCAGTGCCCAATACTATAGTTAAGGGCACAAACCGTGCCAGCCTTGCACGGTTTCTTTCAGTAACCAATCTGTACAGTTTCCGCCTGTGCGGTCACCTCAACTCAGCTCAAATCCAGATGGTGCTCCCGCTCGGCTCTCACCAACAGATGCGCCATGGTTCTGACGTCAATCAACGCGCACATGTGATCAATCACGGTTCCCGCCAGCCAGGGCCGCTTGCTACGCGCGGTGCGCCAGCGAACCTCATCTGGCTTGAGGGTGAACGACTGGGCAACATCGTCACAGGCCAGGCCCCAATCGCTGTCATCCAGCCGGATCACAAACCGATAATTGTCACGGGCACCGGCAGGAACCCGCCCAGCCATAATCCATTCTGCGGTGTCGACCACCCGCAGATTATGGTCACGATCCGGGCGAATGCCCATGTACCACCGGGGGCTGCCGGGAATGGGCCGGATTTCTTCTTCAATCCGATGAATGGCACCAAGCAGGACCAGGGGTACCGCAAGCTGCAGGCCCGCCACCGTAAAAATCAGGCACTCAAACGGCCCATGGGACCACTCTGGCCGGGTCGGCGGTTCCGTGCTGGCTGGCACCGGCTCCGGGGTGGTTGCCACTGCGACCTCCAGCTGCCGAACCTCTTGCACCTGAGGCAGCACAACCTCAGCGGACACCGGCGGCGCGGGCGGCGCCTTCTCGATAACCGGGGCAGGCTCCCGTTTCACTATCTCGGCCGCTTTTTCCCGGACTCTGGCTCTGGTTTCGGTCTTGGGTTCCGGCGCAGGCTGAACCTTTTCGGGTTCTTGCACCTGGGCACTGCTGGTTGCCGTGTGCAGAAGTTCGTCGAGGTAGCTGGCGATCGCCGCATCAGGCGTGGCCAGCTGTGCCATTTTTTTGTCAGCCATGCCGCCGCTCCTTCGCGGTAGCGGTTAACGCCAGAACATCGTCAAGCAGGTGCCGGTAGGCTCGAACGCCATGAGTGTCTGCATCCAGTGCCGATGGAATAACACCGGCCTGGCTGGCATCCCGGAACTTGGTGTCCACCGGAATGGCAAAACGCCAGAGCTTATCGCCGTAGGTTTTACGCAACAGATTCAGGCTCTTCACTGAGGCCTGGGTACGGCGATCGTAGAGCGTGGGCACAATGGTGTACGCCAATTCGTTCTTCTGGGAACGCATGATCATTTGCAAGGTGTGCAGCATGCGCTCCAGGCCCTTGATCGCCAGGAACTCGGTCTGTACCGGAATGATCAGGTGCTGGGCCGCCGCCAGGGCATTGACCATCAACACGCCCAACGACGGGGTGTTGTCCAGTATCACGTAGTCAAAGTCATCCCAGAGTTGCGCCAGGGCCCGGGAAACAATCAACCCCATCCCCTCCACGCCAATCATCCGTCGCTCAAGGGTGGCCAGGGCTGTGCTGGCCGGCAGCAACGACAGATTCGGACAACTGGTCTCGGTAATCAGCTGGGCAGGCAAGCCCTCCGGCACCTTGCCCTGGTGCTGGAACAGATCGAAGACGCTATGTGCCAGCGAATCGGGGTCATACCCGAACCAGCTGGTCAGAGAGCCATGGGGGTCCAGGTCGACCACCAGCACGCGTTTGCCGCGTTCGGCCAACAACCCGCCCAGGGCTACCACCGAGGTTGTCTTACCTACACCACCTTTTTGATTGGCTACAGCCCAGATTCGCACTCTTGTCACTCCAGTTTGGCTATGCCCGACAGAAATACCGGCCGCTATTGACCCTATCGGCACGAGGGCCCGAAACTTGACTGTCCGCTGTCCGTTTTACGCGGCAAGCCTTTGCCGATCCGGATGATAAAAAGACTGTAATACAGGAAGCGTGCCAGTTCGGCCATACGCATCTGCCACCGACAGATCAGCGAACGGCACCACGAATACTGGCGTCTCGGGAAATCAGAAGCACAACCCGCCGGTTACGGCGCCGCCCTTCTTCGGTGTCGTTTCTCGCTACCGGCTGGTACTGGCCGTAACCCACCGCCGCCAGACGTTCGGGCTCTACACCTTCCATCATCAACATACGAGCCACGGCCGATGCCCTGGCGCTGGAAAGCTCCCAATTGGATGGAAACCGGCTGGTTCTGATTGGCTGGTTATCGGTAAACCCTTCCACCTTGATGGCATTATCCCGGTTACGAAGCACCGTCGCGATCTTCTCAATCACCTGGAATGCGTCATAGTGAGGCTCGGCGTCGCCACTACTGAACAACATGCTGTTTGGCAGGTTGAGTTCCAACCACTGTTCATTGGTTTCCAGGCTGACCACGCCCTGATTGATCAGTTCATCAAACTCCATGGTCAGTTGATCTGCCATGGTTCGAAGTGCTTGTGTGCGGCTTTCGGCATCCAGTTGAGGATTGCGCGGCGCTTCGGCGACCGGTGGGGGAATGACGTCTTCCGGCGAACTGGTCGGTACCCGCACTGGCTGGTCGCCCACCTGGACAGGCTGCACCGAGCGCTGGGGAGCGTTAAACACGCCTGTCAGGGTTTCGGACAGAACTTTGTATTTACCCTCGTTAACGGAAGACACCGAGTACATGACAACAAAAAAAGCGAACAGAAGCGTGATGAAATCCGCATAGGAGATCAGCCAACGCTCCTTATTGTGCAGGTCATCCTGGGGTTGTCTGCGCCGACGCATAGGCTAGTCCGTCCTGATTACTGCAGGAAGCCCCGCAGCCTCAGTTCAATGGATTTCGGGTTCTCACCCTCAGCGATGGCGATGATGCCATCGATCATCATGTCTTCGTAGCGGGTACGTTCCTTGACGATACTTCGCAACTTGTTGGCGACAGGGAAAAACAGCAGGTTGGCCAGGGCCACGCCGTAGATGGTGGCTACAAACGCGGTGGCAATGCCGCTACCCAGAGACTGCGGGTCTTCAAGGTTGGTCATCACCTGAATCAGGCCCATGACCGCCCCAATGATACCGATCGTCGGCGAATAACCACCCATGGCTTCATAGATACGCGCCGCCTCAAGATCCCGCTGCTCACGGGATTCCAGATCCACTTCCATAATGCTGCGGATGGCTTCCGGCTCAGCGCCATCAACCAGCAATTGCAGCCCCTTGCGGGCAAATTTCTCCGGCTCCCGCTCTGCCAGGCCTTCAAGGCCCAGCAAACCCTGCTTACGAGCCTTGACGCTCCAGTCGATGACCTTGCCAATACCATCTTCCAGGCTGATATAGGGCGGTACGAATACCCAGCGAATCTGCGCCATGGCCCGCTTGAGCATGGGCCAGGAGGTTTGCAGAATGGTGGCCGCCAGTGTGCCCCCAACCACAATCAGCCCGGCGGGCCCGTTGAACAGGGACCCGACCGCACCACCTTCCAGCAGGTTGCCACCCAGGATGGCTACAAACGCAAGGATGATACCCAGCAGGCTCAGGATATCCATCAGCTCACGCCTTCAACCAGCCGGGGGCCAACTTCATCAAGCGGCAGGATTTCGTCACTCAATCCGGCCTTGGCAACGGCCATGGGCATGCCGTAGATGACCGAGGATTTCTCATCCTGGGACCAGACCACTGAGCCAGACTGCTTCATCATCCGGCAGCCTTCCTTACCGTCTGCTCCCATTCCCGTCAGGATGACGCCCAGGGTTTTCCCCGGGAAGCTGCGGGCGAGAGAACCGAAAGTGACATCCACACAGGGTTTGTAATTCAGCCGTTCGTCACCCGGCAGGATCCTGACTCGCGCCTGACCGCCACGATTTTCGATCATCATCTGCTTGCCGCCAGGCGCCAACAAGGCATGGCCAGGCTTCAGGATATCGCCATCCTCGGCCTGCTTGACCTGAATACGGCAAAGTTTGTTCAGGCGCTCGGCAAAAGCCGGGGTAAAGCTGGCAGGCATGTGCTGAACCAGCACAATGGGAGCCGGGAAAGAGGCCGGCAGCGCGGTCAAGACCTTCTGTAACGCAACCGGTCCTCCCGTGGAAGTGCCAATTGCAACCACGCTGTAATGTCTTGGTGCGGCTTTCCGGGAGGGCCGTCTTGGCGTTTCCGGCTCGCGGGTCGGCTCTGGCTGGACTGGGGCCGGGGCTGAGCGGTCGCGGGTTACCGGTCTGGCGGGCCGCTCTGGAGGCTGCGGGGCAGCCGGGCGCGAAACCCCGGGACGCGGAGCTGCCGGGCGTGCAGCCGGGGCCGCAGAACGACCGCTGGGCTTGCTGCCGGCCACGTCAAGAATCCGATCGATGAGGATTTTCTGAAGTTGGCTGGTATCCCGGGCAATTTCCTCGAAGTTCTTGGGCAGGAAGTCCACTGCCCCCGCTTCCAGGGCATCCAGAGTAACCCGCGCACCCTCATACGTCAGAGATGAGAACATCAACACCGGGGTCGGGTGCTTTTTCATGATTTCACGAACCGCCGAAATACCATCCATCACGGGCATTTCGTAGTCCATGGTAATCACATCAGGGCGCAGCTTTTCAGCCA
Organism: Marinobacter excellens LAMA 842; assembly: GCF_001574445.1. Lineage (NCBI taxonomy): Bacteria > Pseudomonadati > Pseudomonadota > Gammaproteobacteria > Pseudomonadales > Marinobacteraceae > Marinobacter > Marinobacter excellens. Next base: position 63,363 of record NZ_LOCO01000007.1, on the reverse strand, counting down.
GCTCCACCCCTTCACGGCCATTGGTTGCCGCACCAACAACCTCAATTTGCCCCGAGGCCGTGAGGATTTCCGTCAGCCGTTTGCGAAAGAACCCTGAATCATCAACGACCAGGACAGAAACTGTCATCCATTTCTCCTAAACAATCCTGCATGTTATCTGCCCCGGTACCGCTAACCGTAATGTTGAAGAAGGCTGGGTACGTCAATAATCAGGGCAATGCGGCCGTCACCGGTGATGGTGGCCCCGGCCATACCGGGCGTACCCTGTAACGCCCGCCCCAGGGGCTTGATCACCACCTCTTCCTGGCCGATCAGCTGGTCTACCACGAACCCGACCTGCTTTGTACCCATGGCCACAATCACCACATGGGCGTTTTCCGGCTCTTTCTGGCCAGCCGCGCCATGTACCAGCCAGCGCTTGATGTGGAACAGCGGGAATACCTTGTCGCGTACCACAATGCATTCCCGGCCATCGACGATGTTCGTTTTCGACAGATCCAGATGGAAAATTTCAACCACGTTCACCAGGGGCAAGGCGAAGGACTGATCGCCCAGCATGATCATCAGCGTAGGCATGATCGCCAGGGTGAGCGGCACCTTGATAATAATGCTGGTGCCCTTGCCCTGTTCAGACACGATGTTGATCTGGCCGTTAAGTTGGCCGATCTTGGTTTTCACCACGTCCATGCCCACGCCCCGGCCAGAAACATCGGATATCTGTTCCTTGGTCGAGAAACCGGCGGCAAAAATCAGGTTAAAACACTCGTTATCAGTCAGTCGATCTGCGGCGTCCTGGTCGTACAGTCCTTTCTCCACCGCTTTTCGGCGCAGAACATCAGGGTTCATACCCGCGCCGTCGTCAGAGATGGAAAGCAGGATATGATCCCCCTCTTGTTCCGCTGACAGGGTCACAGTGCCTGCCCGGGGCTTACCGGCCTTTTCCCGCACATCCGGCATTTCAATGCCATGATCAACGGAGTTTCTTACCAGGTGAACCAGCGGGTCGGACAGCGCTTCGACCAGGTTCTTGTCCAGGTCGGTTTCTTCCCCGTGCATCACCAGGTTGATTTCTTTCTTCAGCCCTCGGGCCAGGTCTCGTACCACCCGTGGGAAGCGCCCGAATACCTTTTTGATCGGTTGCATACGGGTCTGCATGACCGCCGCCTGCAAATCGGTGGTCACCACGTCGAGGTTGGCGACCGCCTTGTGCATATGTTCATCTTCGCTCTCGGAGCCCAGGCGCTGCAGGCGATTACGGACCAACACCAGTTCGCCCACCATATTCATGATGTCGTCAAGGCGCTTGGTATCCACCCTCACAGTGGTCTCGGCTGCGGGCGCCGCATCTCTTGCCGGGGCGGCGGGGGCTGCCGGTTTGGCGTCCTGCCTGGCGGGTTCCGGTTGTTTTGGTTCCGGCTTCTTTGGCTCAGGCTTGGCCGCAGGCTCAGGTTTGGCCTCCGCTGCGGGGGCCGCACCAGGGCTCTTGCCTTTGCCATGCAGCTCATCCAGCAGGTTTTCAAACTCGTCATCGGTGATCAGATCATCACCAGTGGATGATTTTGCCGGCTCTTCTGGTTCCGGCTCCGGCGGGGTGTCGTTATCAACAACCGGGGGGCCAGCAAACTGGCCTTTACCATGCAACTGGTCCAGCAGGGCTTCAAATTCGTCGTCGGTGATCTCGTCGCCGTCTGACCCGGCGTCGTTGGCGGAGGTGTTTTCCGGTGCGGCCGCCGGCTGTTGCTCTGCACCTTTTTCATCGGCCAGGGCATCCAGCAGTTGCTCAAACTCTTCGTCGGTAATATCTCCGGAATCATTGCCCGCACCGGCGGCAGGTTCGGGTTCTGGCGTTGCCGGTGCCGGCGCTGCCGTGTCGCCTTCCGGCTTGGCAAGTTCATCCAGCGCAGCGATCAATTCGTCCGGAGCCGGCGTCGGCTCTTCACGGTTACGAACCTGATCAAACATGGCGTTGACGTGGTCCAGAGCTTCCAGCACCACGTCCATCAATTCGGAGGTGACCTTGCGCTTGTGGTTGCGGAGGATATCGAACACATTTTCCGCAGAGTGACAGCAGTTGACCAGCGCTTCGAGCTGCAGGAACCCGGCACCGCCCTTGACCGTGTGGAAACCACGGAAGATGGCGTTGAGCAGGTTGCTGTCATCCGGATGCTGCTCAAGATCTACCAGCTGTTCGGACAGCTTTTCGAGAATCTCGCCGGCTTCAACCAGGAAGTCCTGCAGAATCTCTTCGTCGGCATCAAACGCCATGCGTCACCCTCTATAATCGTTCAGAAACCGAGACTGGATAACAGGTCATCAACGTCATCCTGCCCCGAAACTACATCATCACGCTCCTCAGCCTTGATCTGAGGCCCTACCCCTTTTTCGGCCGATTCTTCTTTTTCTTCAATCTGGTGCACAGTGCCGGTGAGCTGGTCCACATGGCTGGCCATCACCACCAGGCCAAGCAGGTTCTCTTCGACTTCTTTCACAAGAGCCGTGACTTTCTGGATAACCTGCCCGGTAAGATCCTGGAAGTCCTGGGCCAGAAGGATTTCTGACAGGTTGCTGTACAGGGTATCGGAATCTGTGGCCAGGCCCGCAAAGAAGCGATCAATACGACCGTACAGCTCCCGGAATTCTGCCGGCTCCATGTCACGACGGCGCAACCGCTGCCATTCGTCTCTCAGAGCCGTTGCCTCGTCGCGCATGGTATGCGCCACCGGCATGCTTTCTTCCACCAGGTCCATGGTGCGGTTGGCTGCCTGGCTGGTCATCTGGACAACGTAGGCCAGCCGATCCGAGGCATCGGACATCTTGGACAAGGCTTCTTTCTGCTCGGCACTGCGGGCGTCTATCTGAAAATTCCGGATAGCTTCATGCAGGCTTCGGGTCAACCGCCCCACTTCCCGGTAGAGGCTCTGGTCGCGAACCTCACTGAGGTCATTAATTACCGACATTGCCCGGGCGTAGTCACCGGAACTGATGCACTGGGCCAACTCCGAACTCTGCTGCTGGAGCTTTTCGGTTACCTCCGGGTCTAGGCCCTGATGGTTCTCGTTCTTGTCAGTCATGACAGCCATCCGACCTCTGGTTACTGGATTCGCTCGAAGATCTTCTCAATCTTTTCCTTGAGAACGGCAGCGGTAAACGGTTTGACGACGTACCCGTTAACGCCGGCCTGCGCCGCCGCCACAATCTGGTCACGCTTGGCCTCCGCGGTTACCATCAGCACCGGCAGGTTCTTCAGGTTCTCGTCTGCCCGCACCGCCTTGAGCAGATCAAAACCCGACATGCCAGGCATGTTCCAGTCGGTCACCAGGAAGTCGTACTTGCCGCTCCTGAGCATGGGCAATGCAGTGTTGCCATCGTCCGCTTCATCCGTATTGGTGAAGCCAAGATCACGCAGCAGATTCTTGATGATTCGCCGCATTGTGGAAAAGTCATCCACAATGAGAATTTTCATGTTTTTGTCCAATGGGACCTCCAGTCAGTAACACCCGGATTTCATTAAGCCTTTTGAAAGTCTAGCAGGCCGCTGCTTTAACCGCTTATTGTGTGGTGTTTGGCCGCGTTGTAAAGCGCCGGTTACCAAAATCTACACAGTTACGCGCCGCGCGGTCAGCGCCGGCCCGGTTTATTCTGGCTCGTCTTCCCGCCAATCGGACAACCGCCCCCTGAGACGAAGGGCCGCCTGGCTATGAATCTGGCTGACCCGGCTCTCGCTGACGCCCAGCACCGCGCCGATTTCCTTCAGGTTGAGCTCTTCCTGGTAGTAGAGGCTCAACACCAGCTTTTCTCGCTCAGGAAGCTCTTCGATTGCCTCTGCCAGGCTTTTCTGGAATGCATTTGATGCAATGCCATCCAGGGGATTATCGCTGGCCTCTGTTTCTTCTATCGGCAGCTCTCCGGATTCATTGAGCTCATCAAGGCTAAAAAGTCGGCCACTGTTGGCGTCTGCCAGGGACGCATGATATTCCGACAGGTCAATGCCCAGCTCTTCGGCAACATCGACATCCTGGGCCTCGCGCCCGGTGCGGTCTTCCACGGTTTTGATGGCTGCCGCGATACGGCGGGCATTGCGATGAACAGAGCGCGGCACCCAGTCGCCCTTGCGGATTTCATCCACCATGGCGCCTCTGATTCGAATACCCGCGTATGTCTCGAAGGTGGCACCCTTGCCGGTGGAATAGCGTTGTGCAGCTTCCAGCAGGCCAATCATGCCGGCCTGCATGAGGTCTTCAAGCTGAACCGAGGCCGGCAAACGGGCCATCAGATGAAGGGCGATTTTCTTGACCAGCGGCGCATGCTCCTCAATCAGCTGAGAGGGGCCTTTTGCGCCAGCCTGATGGTAGATTCCCAGGTTTTTCGCCAATGTCATGTATCCGGTTTTCTTATAGGACTGGATTCAGATCAGACTTCGACGAGCCGCTCCACGAAAAACTCCAGATGCCCTCTTGGCGATGATGGCAGCGGCCAGCTGTCCACTTTCTCTGCCAGGGCACGGATCGCCAGCGACGCCTTAGCCCGTGGATAGGCATCCAGAACGGCCCGCTGCCGCTGAACGGCTTTTTTGACGGCTTCGTCGTAAGGCACGATACCTACATATTGTAGTGCTACATCAAGGAAACGCTCGGTGACACGGGTCAGTTTTTCATACAGATGCCGGCCTTCCTGCTCATTTCGCACCTGATTCGCCAGAATACGGAATCGGTTGGTGCCGTAGTCGCGATTCATCAGTTTGATCAGGGCATAGGCGTCAGTAATCGAGGTAGGCTCGTCGCACACCACCAGCAGTAATTCCTGGGAGGCCCGCAGGAAGCTGACGACGGACTCGGAAATACCGGCTGCTGTGTCAACAATCAGCACATCAATCTGGTCACCCAGCTCGCTGAAGGCGTTGATCAGCCCTGCATGTTCCATCGGGCTCAACTGGGTCATGCGCTGGGTGCCGGATGATGCGGGAACAATCTTGATACCACCCGGGCCGTTGACCAGAACGTCCTTGAGGTCGCACTCGCCACTGAGCACATCCTGCAGATTGCGATTGGCGGTAATGCCCAACAGCACGTCGATATTGGCAAGGCCAAGGTCTGCATCCAGCAACACCACCCGCCGGCCTTTCTGGGCCAGCGCGATACCGAGGTTGACGGACACATTACTCTTGCCGACACCGCCCTTGCCGCCGGTAACCGCAATCACCTGAACCGGATGTGGTCTGCTCATACTGTTATCAGTCTCTTACTGCGTTCTTGTGTGGGCACAAACGGCAGCGCACCGGCTGTACCACCGGGCCTCAGGCCCCTTCTGCAACGGCCTGGCCGTGCTGCATTGTTTTCAGGCGTTCTACGCCCAACCGCACCAGAGGAATGGCCTCTGCCCGGTGCAGGTCTTCGGGAATCTTCTGGCCATCGGTATACCATGCCACTGGCAGGCCAGTTTCCATGACAAAGCCCAAAGACTCACCCAGTGTCAGCGCTTCGTCAATCTTGGTCATGACGCAGCCTGCAAGGTTTGCCATCTTATAGCAATGCCACACGGATTTCATGATGCGCGGCTGGCTGGTGGCAGACACGACCAGATGGGTACGGATATTGTGATCGCTCCGGGCCAACTCCGCCAGCTGTTCCTGATAACCGCGATCCGAGCTGGTCAGCCCGGCAGTATCAATCAGAACCAGGTGCCGGTCTGACAATTCGTCCAGAATGTCATCCAGGGAATGACTCTCGTCCACAACCCGGACCGGAACATTGAGGATACGGCCAAACACAAACAGCTGTTCATGGGCTGCCACCCGGTAGCGATCGGTGGTGACCAACGCCAGGGAATCCGGCCCGTGCTCCAGTACATATTGGGCGGCCAGCTTGCCAATGGTGGTGGTCTTCCCAGACCCGGTTGGCCCCACCAGCGCATAGACGCCGCCGGCCTCAAGCCAGTGTTCCCGAGCGGTACGTACGCCGGTGGCCAGCATCTTCAGGGATTGCTTCCAACCGTCTTCCAACCTGCCGGCGCGATGCTGACGGGACAGAGAGGTTGCCAGTTCCGCGCCCAGGCCAAATTCCTGCAGCCGCTCTGCAAGCCTCTGCTGAACCGCATTAGATGCCGCGACTGCAGGCTTCTCGGGTACCGAGGTACGGCCGCTGACCATCTCTCTCAGGGAGTTGATTTCCGCTCTCATGCTCGCCAACTCATCCGAGTAGCCCGCCTCTGGTCGGCCACCTGCATTGCCCACCGAGGTCGATCCACCAGCCAACTCACCTGACCAGTCGGCAGCCGGCCGATCATCAGCCAGTGCACGATCATATTCCGCGCCGACACCCGCCCGCTTCTCCCGCACTTCGCGAATGCGACTGCGCGATCGGTTCAACTCTTCTTCCAACCGACGATGCTGGTCTGCCTGCAGCTCCGCCAGGCGCGAGCCGTTGGTGGCCTGTGCCGCTTTCTCGCCAAGGCGCTGGCGTGCCATATTTTCGTCATAGTCCAGGGCCGTCACAATTTCGACGCCTCCGTCCACCCGGCGATTGGACAAAATAACGGCATCCGGTCCCATCTCATGACTGACCTGTTTCAGGGCTTCGGCCATGGTCTTTGCAAAAAACCGTTGTACTTTCATAGCGTTTCATCCTCCACCGGCGTGCCCGAATCGGGTGTTCGCCTTGCCCTGCCGGCCCTACTGGCCTACAGAGGCAACTATCGTGATCTGTTTGTTATCTGGAATTTCCTGGTACGAGAGCACATGCAAACGCTCTACCCCATAACTGGCAAATTTTGCCAGCACTGGCCTCAAGGGCCCGGAAACCAGAAGAATCGCCGGCTTGCCCAGCATTTCCTGGCGCTGAACGCTGTCCTGAAGGGACCGCTGCAGCTTTTCCACCATATTTGGCTCAAGCACCAGGCCAATATCTTCCTGTCCGCCGGATTGTTGACTCTGTTGAACTGACTTAAGCAACAACTGTTCCAGGTCTGGATCCAGAGTGATCACCGGTATCTCGGCATCGTTACCACAGATGCTCTGAACGATCATTCGGCGCAACGCCTGACGAGCCAGGGTGGTCAACAGTTTCGGGTCCTGGCTTCTGGGGTGCACATTAACAATGGCCTCGGCAATGGAGCGCATATCCCTGACCGGCACTTCTTCCCGGAGCAGGTTCTGCAGTACCCGCAGCAGGACGCTTACGGAAATCGTCGTAGGCACCAGCTCCTCCGCCAGTTTCGGAGCCATTTTCTCCAACTGGTCCAGCCACTTCTGGGCCTCTTCATGGCCGATAAGTTCATGGGCGTGCTTTTGCAGAATCTGGTTAAGGTGGGTAGCCACCACCGTGCTGGCATCCACCACGGTGTAACCCAGAGTCTGGGCCTGGTCTTTCTTGTCTGGCTCAATCCAGATGGCATCCAGGCCAAAGGCCGGATCTTTGCCTGCAATGCCTTCCACCTTGCCAAACACCTGGCCCGGATCAATGGCCAGCTCACGTTCCGGGTGAATCTCCGCCTCGGCAATGGTCACACCCATCAGGGTAATGCGGTAGACGTTTGGCATCAGGTCCAGATTGTCCCGAATGTGCACTGACGGCATCAGGAAACCCAGATCCTGAGACAGTTTTTTCCGAACCCCCTTGATGCGACTGAGCAGCTGCCCGCCCTGGGATTTATCGACCAGAGGAATCAGCCGGTAGCCCACTTCCAGACCAACGATGTCAACGGTCGCCACATCATCCCAGCCCAGCTCCCGGGTTTCACCGGGCGCCGGCAGCGCCTGTCCTTCTGCGCCGGACCGATCCTGAACCACCTCGCCACCGGCACGGGGCGCTCCACCAGCCATGCCGCCACGACCGGCGTAAACGCCCTCTTCTTCCACAGTCTGGCTTTGCTTTTTCCAGATCAGCCAGGCCGCACCGGCCGCAAGGCTGCCCAATCCAAGGAAGGCAACATGGGGCATGCCCGGAATCAGGCCCAGGATAATCAGGATGACGGCGGCAATACCGATGGCCTTCGGCGCGTTGAACATCTGATGAATGATCTGCCCGCCCATGTCCTGGCTGGCCGTTACCCGCGTTACCATGATGGCAGCGGAAGTAGACAGCAACAGTGATGGAATCTGGGCAACCAGGCCGTCACCGATGGTCAGCAGCGCGTACCGCTGCATCGCCAGGCCAAAGTTCAGGCCATGCTGGAGCATGCCGATCGAGATACCACCGATGATATTGATCGCAAGAATCAGCAACCCCGCAATGGCATCGCCCTTCACAAACTTGGACGCACCATCCATGGACCCATAGAAATCCGCTTCCTGGGCAATCTCCGAACGGCGGCTTTTGGCCTCGTCCTGGTTGATCAGGCCCGCGTTCAAATCTGCATCAATGGCCATCTGTTTGCCGGGCATGGCGTCCAGGGTAAAGCGGGCACTGACTTCCGACACCCGGCCGGCGCCCTTGGTCACTACCAGGAAGTTGATGATCATCAGGATGGCAAACACCACCAGACCGACGGCGTAGTTACCGCCGATCAGAACCTCACCGAACGATTCGATCACCTTACCGGCGGCATCGCCACCTTCGTGACCGTTGAGCAGGACAATCCGGGTAGAGGCCACGTTCAACCCCAGACGCAGGAGCGTGGCAACCAGCAGTACCGTCGGGAACGACGCAAACTCCATGGGCCGAAGCGCGTACACACACACCAGCAGGATGACGATGGACAAAGTGATGTTGAAGGTAAAAAACACATCCAGCAGGAAGGCCGGCATGGGCAGGATCATCATACCCAACAAACCCATCAGCATCAGCGGAATACCGATACTGCCCCGCGTCAGGGTTTTGACGTTACTCAGAACTAACGCTCTGTCCATGCTGGATACTTCTCCGCTCTGCCGTGCTTTCCGGAACTGTCAGGGTCGAAAATCTGACGCGGCGCGCCAATCTGGGAGGGTTATCGCAAGAACCGTACCAGGCCTTACAATTTTTGATATTTACGGCGCCACCAGCGCCTGACGCGGGCGCCCAGATACGGTATCCTTGCGCCATTTATTGCATCCGAATTCAAGCCCGAACATTCGAACACACAGGTGACCCCAATGCCGATCCACGAAGTGAAGCACCCCCTGATCCGCCACAAACTCGGCCTGATGCGCCGCGCAGACATCAGCACCAAGAATTTTCGTGAACTGGCACAGGAAGTTGGCGCGCTTCTGACCTACGAGGCGACCAAAGACTTCAACCTGCAGGAAAAGACTATTGATGGCTGGGCCGGGCCGGTGACCGTGGAACAGATTCACGGCAAGAAAGTCACCATCGTGCCGATTCTGCGCGCTGGCCTGGGTATGCTCGACGGCGTGCTGAGCCTGATCCCGGTGGCACGAGTGAGCGTGGTAGGCCAGATCCGTAACGAAGACACCCTGGAAGCTGAAACCTATCTGGAAAAACTGGTGGGCGAGCTGGACCAGCGTATGGCACTGATCATCGACCCGATGCTGGCCACCGGTGGCTCCATGATCTCCACCATCGACCTGCTCAAGAAAGCCGGCAGCACCGAAATTCGGGCCCTGGTGCTGGTGGCTGCCCCGGAGGGTATCGAGAAAGTACTGGAGAAACACCCGGACGTTTCCATCTACACCGCTTCTGTTGATGAGCGCCTGAACGAAAAAGGCTACATCCTGCCTGGCCTGGGCGATGCCGGTGACAAGATCTTCGGCACCAAGCAGAAGGACGTCTGAGCATGCAGGAACACACCAATGAACCCGTATGGAAGCAGTCACTAGCCGGCTCCCAGATGCTACTGGTCGCCTTCGGCGCCCTGGTATTGATGCCCCTGATCACCGGGCTGGACCCCAACGTCGCGTTGTTTACTGCCGGCGTCGGCACCCTGATTTTCCACGTGGTCACCGGTGGCCAGATTCCCATCTTCCTGGCCTCATCCTTTGCCTTTATCGCACCAATCATCGCCGCCAAAGGCCGCTTCGGGCTGGAAGAAACTCTTGGGGGCCTGATGGCGGCCGGCATCCTGTACATCATCCTCGCCGGCGCCGTGCGGGCACGGGGCACGGGCTTTGTCACCCGCCTGCTGCCGCCTGTGGTCATCGCCCCGGTGATTATGACCATCGGCCTTGGGCTGGCATCTGTGGCCGTGCACATGGCCTCTGGACGCACCGGCGACGGCGCCGCCGAACTGGTGCCCTATAATACCGCCATCACCATCGCCATGATCTCCCTGGCCGTTACCATCGTGATGTCGGTCTGGGCCAAGGGCATCTTCCGGCTGATCCCGATCATGTTTGGCGTTATCGTCGGCTACATCCTGTCCTGGTTTGCCGGCATTGTAGACACCACGCCAATTCAGGAAGCTCCGTGGTTCGCCGTTCCCAACTTCGTCGCCCCTGCCTTCAGCTGGGGCGCGATCCTGTTCATGATCCCGGTCGCCATTGCTCCGGCCATCGAACACATCGGCGACGTACTGGCCATCGGCAACGTCACCCGCAAAAACTACCTGCAGAAACCCGGCCTGCACCGCACCCTGCTTGGCGACGGCCTGGCCACCAGTGCCGCCTCCATGCTCGGTGGACCACCCAACACCACCTACTCAGAAGTCACCGGCGCCGTGATGCTGACCCGCAACTTCAACCCGAAAGTGATGTGGTGGGCCGCCGGTACCGCCATCGTCCTGGCCTTTGTCGGCAAGTTCGGTGCAGCCCTGCAGACCATCCCGGTTCCGGTTATGGGCGGCATCCTGTGCCTGCTGTTCGGCTCCATCGCCGTGGTCGGCCTGAACACCCTGATCCGCCACCAGGTAGACCTGTCCCAGTCCCGTAACCTGGTGATCGTAGGCGTAACCCTGGTGTTCGGTATCGGCAACATGGTGATTGGAACGCTGGAAGGCATAGCACTGTGTGCGGTTGTCGCGATCGCACTGAACCTGATTCTGCCTGGCGAGAAAGAAGCCTGGGGTAAGCGAATTCAGGAGCCCAAGGCTTAGTAAATGAAACCGGTCAGGTCGACACGAGCTCGGCCTGACCTCTCTCCCCTAACAGCAGCCGGATTTCCATCCCGGCGCTGTCCGATACAATTCACGACCCCTCTGATTCCTATAGTGGCCAATTCGGTCGCGAGCCGTAGGCATGGCCTCCCAAAAATCTCGAAGGCCATGGATGGCCGGAGCGGAGCGCTCATGGATGAGCTCGTAGCGTTTTTTGGGAGGCCATGCCGACGGATCGCCGCACCAAACCATCAGGCTACAATCAGAGCCAAACTCCAAAATCTAAATATCGCGCCGCATCTCCGGCGGAATCGGAAAATCAGGCATACCCGGTTTGGCCCCGCGCCCCTTGCGGAACTGCCGGAGCTGGAACACATAGGCCAGCACCTGCGCAATGGCCATATACAAACCATCGGGAATCTCCTGCCCCACATCGGTGTTGTGATACACCGCCCGGGTCAGCGGCGGCGTGCGCAGAATCTCCACCTTGTGCTCACGGGCAATCTCCATAATCTTGAAGGCAATCTCATCCGCCCCCTTGGCCACCACCACCGGCGCGCCCATCGAATCCTGGTTGTACTTTAACGCCACCGCATAATGGGTCGGGTTGGTAATCACCACATCCGCTGTCGGCACATCCTGCATCATACGGCGCTGGGCCATCTCACGCTGCAACTGGCGAATCTTGCCCTTTACCTCTGGCTTACCCTCGGTGTCCTTGTACTCGTCCTTCACCTCCTGCTTGGTCATGCGCAGTTTCTTCTGGTGGTCGTAGATCTGAAACGGCACATCAATCATGGCAATGATGATGGTGGCAGAAGAGAGCAGGAAAAAGCTCCAGGCAACAGTCCACATCACATGTTCCATTGCAGGTATGACAGGCTCTTCAGCAATAGCAAGCAAGTCTTCTGTGCGGAGGTCCAGAATGAGAATAGCTACGACAAGTACTAACCCAACCTTAGCGATCGCTTTGACCAGCTCGATCAGGGATCGCATGGAAAACATCCGGCCCAAGCCCTTTATAGGGTCTATCCGATTGAGTTTGGGCGCAATGGCTTTGCTGCTGAACAGCAATCCGCCGATTCCTACAGATCCCGCAATAGCAGCAACAAGAAGCAGAACCATGATCGGGAGCAACGCAACCACAGCCGCTTTGGTAGAGAGTATGAGCTGCACGCTCATATACCGAGTATCGAAAACGGCAGCACGCTCGATAATAAAGGCGTCCCGCATCAGCTCCTCAAGCATGGTGGCTATGCTGACACCAAACATCAGGAGACCGCCTGCACCGGCCAGCAAGACTGCCATCGTCGCCAGCTCTTTTGAGCGCGCAGTTTCGCCGTCATCTCGGGCCTTTTCGAGCCGTCGGGGCGTAGGCTCCTCGGTTTTCTCCTGGCTATTATCGTTCTCTTCAGCCATCGCTACGGTTGTCCTTGCAGCAGTCGCATGAAATCGAAGGTTTCACGAGCGTATTGGTCAAAATGCGGCAGGAAATTGGCGTGCAACACCCAGATAGCGAACAACCCAAAAATCAGGCCAATGGGGAAACCTAGTGCAAAAATGTTCATCTGCGGGGCTGCTCGTGTCATCACGCCAAACGAAATGTTGACGATAAATACTGCCGTTACCGCTGGCAGCGCCAACAGCATCGCAGATGCAAACATCCATGTAATCCTGTGAGCCAGTTCCCAGACCCCCGCCTGGCCGAGTCCCTCCATACCAATAGGCAGAACATAGAAGCTCTCGATAAACACCTCGAACGCCACCAGGTGTCCGTTCATGGCGAGAAACAACAGGGTGATGGTGATGGTGTAGATTTGCGCAAGCACTGGAACGCTCACCCCATTGGAAGGGTCCATCATGGAGGCAAAGCCAAGCCCCATCTGCATGGCGATCATCTGGCCGGCAATCACGAAAAGCTGCCACAGAGCGGTCAGCGCAAACCCCAGCCCGACGCCGATCAGGATTTGCTGCAGGGTGATCACCACGGCATCCGCACTGAACGCCTCAACCTGGGGAACTTCGGGAATCAATGGAGCAATAAGCACGGTCATCAGCAGGGCCAGCCCAAGCCGCACCCGTGCGGGCACCAGCTGGGTACCGAAAATGGGAATGACCATTAAAAAGCTGGCCAGCCGGAACAACGGCCACAGGTGTTGACCCACCCATTGACTGATCAGGTCTGCACTGAGTTCTGCCGGTACCATCCGTCAGCCGATCAGAAATGGAATGCTTGAAATGAGGCCGTTTGCATGGTCCAACAACAATGTCAGCATCCAGGGACCCCAAACGATAATGACTATCAGTGTAATCAGAAGGCGCGGCAAAAAGCTCAGAGTCTGCTCGTTGATCTGGGTTGCCGCCTGAAAGGTACTCACGACCAAACCAATCACCAGGCCCGGCCCGATAATGACAGCCGACAACAGAACAATCATCCAGAGCGCTTCGCGCAAAATGTCGATCACGGTCTCAGGGGTCATGGCTGGCCTCCTATATCCCGTAACTGGCGGCAAGGGTGCCCATGATCAGCGCCCAGCCATCCACCAGAACAAAGAGCATGATTTTAAATGGCAAGGAGATGATGATGGGCGACAGCATCATCATACCCATGGCCATCAGAACACTGGCCACCACCATATCGATGATTAGAAAGGGTATGAACAGAATAAACCCGATCTGAAACGCCGTCTTGAGTTCACTGGTCACAAATGCCGGCATCAGCACCCAGAAGGAAACGTCTTCGGGGGTTTCATACTGCACATCGGCGATGCGCATGAACAACGCGAGATCTGACTCCCGCGTCTGCTCCAGCATGAACCGGCGGAACGGCTGACTGGCCAGCTCCACGGCTTCCAGGGAGGTGACCTCCTCCTGCATATAGGGCTGCAACCCCACCCGGTTGGCCTCTTCCAGCACTGGCTTCATAATAAAAATACTCAGGAACAGTGCCAAACCCAGCAGAATCTGGTTGGATGGCGTTGCCTGCAACCCCAGGGCCTGCCGGAGAATGGCGAAGACCACGATGATGCGGGTGAACGATGTCATCATCATCAACATCGCGGGCAGGAAGGTCAGTGCTGTCATCAACGCCAGGATTTGCAGGGTGACCGAGTATTCCTCGGTTCCGTTTTCTCCAGGCTGCACCGTAAAGGCCGGAATGCCTGGCAGGTCGGCAAAAGCCACAGGCGCCAGCAACAACCCAGGGAACAGCACAAGCAATAGCAGACAGCGTTTGAGCAGGGCCACGGTCATAGCGTCAGTCTTTCCTTTCCGGTGCCGACCAGGACTTGCCGATCATGCCCTGTAACCGGCGGGCAAACTCACCGGTGGGAGGGTTGGCGGAATCCACAACCGGGTGGTCGAACACCTGCAGGGTTCGAATGGTGGAAGGGGTAATACCCAGCAATATCTGTTGGCCACCCACCTCCACCAGGGCAATCCGCTCCCGGGCCCCAATGGCCAGCACAGAGACCACCTTGATCGCGTTGTTATTCATGCCGGTCATGCCGTTCATACGCCGGATCAGCCAGGCACAGCCGTAGATCACCGCGACAACCGCCAGCAACCCAAGGCCCAGGCTGACAATGGTCCCCAGAGTCTCCGGCGCGTTTCGGCCAGCGTCCCGAGTCGGTGCACTGGCCTCCTCGGCGAATGCTGGAACAGCAAAAATAAGGGGCACCAGGCCGTTCAGAAGTCGCACCATGTTACTTCTGCAACCGTTTGATGCGCTCACCCGGGCTGATCACATCGGTCAGGCGGATACCGAACTTTTCATTCACCATCACAACCTCACCGTGGGCAATCAAGGTGCCATTCACCAGCACATCCAGCGGCTCACCCGCCAGTCTGTCCAGCTCAATCACAGAGCCCTGGTTAAGCTGCAGCAGGTTACGGATTGGAATCTGGGTGTTGCCCACTTCCATGGAGATGGTCACTGGAATATCGAGGATAACGTCGATATCCGGAGCTTCCCCGCTACCACCCATACCTGCGTCGTCAGGGAATTCTTCCATCGGGGCGGCACGGACATCCTGCCCGGGCTCATCGGCTCCCTCGGCTTCGGCCATCGCTGCTGCCCATTCGTCCTCACGGCCATCCGCATCGCTCTCTTCAGAACCGCCGGTTTCCTCCATGGCAGCTTCCCACTCAGCAGCCAGCTTTTCGTCCTCGCTGAGCTCCTTATCGTCTTTCTTGTCGTCCTCAGCCATTGCGTCCCACCTTCAGTTGTTTCTTTACTTTGGGCAATGTCGCCCGCTCATGAATTCTCAGCGCCAGCTTTCCGTCTCGGGTTCCCAGCGTGGCCTTGTAGATCGGAATTCCGTTGGCGGTAACCGTCAAATGCTCGGGCACTTCTACAGGGATCACATCCCCGGCCTTCATCCTGGCAATATCCCTAAGTGATATCCTGCGCCGGCAAACCGTTGTATTGATCGGAACATTCACTTCCTTGATGTCTTCCTGCAGGGCGTTGACCCACCGCTCATCAACATCGTCGATATCGCTCTGCACCCCGGCATCCAGCACATCCCGAATGGGCTCAATCATGGAATAGGGCAAAGCAAAGTGCAGCTCACCACCACCGCCATCCAGTTCGATATGGAAGGTACTGACCACCACCACTTCACTCGGGCTGACAATATTGGCCATCGCCGGATTCACTTCCGAGCTCAGGTATTCGAATTCCACCTGCAGGACCGCATGCCAGGCTTCTTTCATGTCGTGGAAAACCTGGTTCAGAACCATCTGGACAATGCGGGTTTCGGTGGGCGTGAATTCACGGCCCTCAATCTTGGCGTGCCTGCCCTCCCCGCCGAAGAAGTTATCCACCAGCTTGAACACCAGCTTGGCGTCCAGAACGAACAGCGAGGTGCCACGCAGTGGGCGCACCTTGCACAGGTTGAGACTGGTGGGCACATACAGGGTGTGAATATATTCACCGAACTTCATGATCTGCACGCCACCGGTGGAGACGTCAGCATTCCGGCGTAAAAGGTTGAACAGGCTGATACGGGTGTAGCGGGCAAACCGCTCGTTGATCATCTCAAGGGTGGGCATACGGCCACGGACGATACGGTCCTGACTGGCCAGGTCGTAGGTCTTTACGCCGGTTTCATCAGTCTCTTCATAGGTATCTATGTCACCGTCATCCACACCGTGGAGAAGCGCATCAATTTCGTCCTGTGACAATAAATCCTGCATACCTGACCCTGCCCTGAGATTCGTTTACCCGATCGGGTACCTATTGCACTACAAAATTTCTGAATAGCACCCGCTTGATCGACGGCTCGCCTTCTTCCTCGAGCACCTGATTCACGGTAGCCAGCAGCTGCTCAGCAAGGGTTGACCGCCCTTCCGGCGTTTGCAGCTCATTGAATTCACTGTTTCCAAGCACCATCACCAACTGGCTGCGAATCAACGGCATGTGCGTTTCCGCCGCGGCCAGGGCGGCTGGGTCCGGCGCCTCAAGTGACAGATGAACCTGGGCATAACGCTGGCGCCCCTGGGCCTGAACTGTCGTCACCAGCGGGCGCTCCAGGTCAATATAGCTGCTGGCGACAAAGGCCGGCTCTGCCGGAGAGGCCTGCTGCTCTCCCTCTCCGCCACCTGGAAGCCCCCCGCCAAGGAACCAGAGCGTTCCTGCGACCGAAAGCGCAACCGCCAGAACAATGATCACCACCAGCATGATGATGAGCTTCAGTTTACCTTTCTTGGCGGGTGCCGGTGCAGCAGTGTTCTCAGCCATAATGTCCGCTTTGTCAGATTTTTGTCAGTCAGGCAATCTGCACCTGACTTTCCATGATTAATGCAAGGGGCGGGCCAGAACTCCCATCCCCCCGGTTCAGAACCGCAGTTTAGCGTTGCCGGAGGGGATGGGCAAAGAGGATTGGAGAGTTAACGCAAAGCGGTCAGAAAACGAACAAAATCAGGCAAACACATCCACCTCACCCTTCCAGGCCAGGTCGAGGCCAGCCATCTCTTGCAGGGACTCATCCGTATCTCCGGTCAACGGCCCGCCACTTGCGCCAGCCGACGCATGCTCTCCGGAACCATCTCCCTGCTCACCACCCTGCCTGCCCGGCTGGTCGGAAACATCAAACTGACTCAGAGACAAACCCTGCTCCCCCAGCATATCCCGCAGCCTGTGGGAGTTGAGTTCCAGCTGCTCCCGTACAACCGGGTTGGCGGCATGCACGGTGATGTTGGCCTGGTCATTCTGCACCCGAACCTTTACCTCCATCGGTCCCATATCCGGCGGCGTCAGGTGAATTTCTGCCACAGACATGTTTCGGGCGGTCAGCCAGCTGAGCTTGCCCATCACCTTGTCGCCCCATTCCGCCTGCCCCACGGGCACTTCTACCGATGTGGCATATCCCTTCAGGGGCACAGCAGCCTCTGCCGCCAGCCGTGCGGGCTGGGCCGCCTGTTGTGAAGCAACCTCGAGGGCTGCCTGGAATCTGGGGGCCGACAACAGGTTGGCGGGATCAACCGGTCTTGTACTTTCACCGGCCACGCCGGCCGACAACAGGTCAGTTAATTGCGTACTCAGATTCATGGTGGCGGTAGCCGGGCCTTGTTGTCCGTTCTGGCCACTGATGGCGCCTTGCATGCCAGCCATCGGCATCAGGGCGGGGTTCATCAGGGGATCGGCATCCGTAGCCGGCAAGGCATTGCCTGCTGGCGTTAGCAAGGACTGCAGACTGGCGAAGGTCATGGTCACTGCATCAATCTGGGCAGGATCGTCCTGTTCGGCCGCCGTGCGCTGTGAACCAGGCTCTTTACCCGCTGTAACCGGGGCGCCCGGCTTATCGGCACTTTCCGAGGCAGTGGACTCTTTGGGCGCATTGACGTCTTTCTTGTCGGCACGCCGGGCTTCGCGCTTGTCCTGAACCGCTCGGCTCTGGTCCTGACGGTCTGCCTGCTTTTGGTCCAGGCGCTTCCTTTCTGCGCGGGAGACCTCGTCAAACCGAGATTCAGAGCCGGAATCCCGATTGCCCGCCGGTTTGTTAGTCGCTGTGTCCTTCTGTGCCCCTGGAAATGGCGCTTGGGGAAGAATCATCTGCTGCATGGCAACCTCTTGCCGCTTTATCAACCTGAGTTACCCGCAATCGGGCTCTGAGCAGAAGATTGCAAAAGCGATGCCAGAACAAGCCTCAGGTTGATTCACCAAAGGGTGTCAGCCGTGTGGTTACCTCTGAGAATTCCACCTCTATGGCTTTGACAATGGGTTCTGCTTCATCCAGGTTGCCAGCTTTACCCGCCTGCTCAGCCTCCATACACAATGCCCCGAGACACGGCGCACCGATATTGATACAGCTGCCCTTGAAACTATGGGCGGTTTTGGCAAAGGCATCGGCGTCGCCTGCTTCCAGGTTCTGCCTGAGGCTGTCTAGGCGCGTTCGCGAGTCTGCCAGATAGGTCTGAATCAATACTTCAAACTCATCTTCCATGACATCCTGCAATTCAGCCAACGCCTCTTCGTCAAGATGTGGTTTGTCAGTCATCTGCAATCCTCTGCGTATCGTTGTGGCCGGAAGGCGCATTGTCGGCGAGTGCGGTTGACTCCCAATCATAAACGATTTCTACATGATTGCCGCGCCCATGCACCCTCAACTGCCGGGTCATCCGGCGCAATAGTTCAAGGCCGCGGCCCGCGTAACGTGTACCGGGCGGTAACCTCTGTTCCAACACCTTCTCAGAATAACTCTCAAAATCAAAGCCCTGCCCGCTATCCTCACAAACCACATGCAACCGACCGCCGGTATCCGTGGGCTGATGGCTCAGGGCAAACCGGATATAGTGGCCGTTGGTATGGGCCAGTCGACGTCTTCTTTCTTTGTAGTAGTGGCCAAATCCGTCGGGGGATGTTTTCCAATCCGACGGCAGTTCGAGCACGCCGTGTTCCAGGGCGTTGTTGTAGAGCTCGGACAACAGGGTGTAAACCTCACCGCTCTTGCGACGAAGACCAGGGACTTCCATACAAATGTGGAGCAGTAGGGGTAGCGGATTGAAATCCGCTAGCGTTCGCTCTCGCACTTCATAGACACAGTGCCAGTCGACCGGCCCGGACAGCGCCGATTCCGGCGCCCGGTCATTCCGTGCCTGGAGCTGTTCGTGATGAATGATTTCCAGCGCACACAGCGTCAGATCATCCGCGGCATCCGGTTTTCCGGTGAACATCCGGATGTGCTCCATCAACGCATCAAAGGGCTCCTTTGGTGGATCAAGATCCGCCAGAACCCGGTGTACGCCTGCTTCCCCGAATTGCTCACCCCGGACATTCCGTGATTCCGGGAAGCCATCAGTCATGATGACAACCTGGTCACCAGGTTGCACAGGCAGTACCGTCATGGAGGCCTGGAACTGATCGGGGGCCTGAACCCCCAACGGCAAATGCCGGGAGGGGATGGTCAGGTGTTTGCCATTGGCACGCACCAACCAGCCATCCGGCAATCCGCCATTCCAGGCGCGCAGCTGGCCCAGCTTGAAATCAGCATCGAGCATGGCCCCACAACAGAACATCCCCACCGGCAGGATCTTTTTCAGCTTTCGATTGATCTCAGAGAGAATGTCCGCCGCGCCAAACCCCTTGGTTGCCATGCCGTAGAAAATCTCGGCAACGGGCATCGCGCCGATGGCCGCAGGCAAGCCATGGCCAGTGAAATCTCCCAGAAATATCAATGTACCGCCCCCGGGACGTTCCGCCGCAAACAGTACGTCACCATTGAAGACAGACAGCGGGGAAGCGTGGTAGCGAATATGGGGGGCATTCAGGCATCCGGTATGGGCAACGTTGTCGAATACCCGCCGGGCGACCATCTGTTCCTCGACCAGTTGTTCGTGCTGTCGGCGGATCTGGTCCCGCTGGTCTGATAACACCTGGTGCATCTTGCGCATGCGATTGAAGGCATTGATCTTGGCTTCCAGGATCACCCGGTTATAGGGTTTCGCCAGAAAATCGTCCCCCCCAGCCTCCAGGCAACGAGCCAGCTCAGCGGCATCGGACAGGGAGCTCAGGAAGATCAGGGGGACCAGGCGTTCACCGGCCAGGGCCTTGATCTGCCGGGCCGCCTCCATGCCATCCATCCTGGGCATCAGCGCATCCAGCAGGACGATATCCGGCTGATGATCACAGAACATGGCAACCGCCTCTACGCCGTCCCTGGCCTCAACAACTTGATGGCCAAGTCGCCGAACCAGGGCAGAGAGGATCAGCCGGTCACTGTCGCTGTCTTCAGCGATCAGTACCTTCAGGGCGTCGGCCTCAGCCGATGCTGAAGAGTTGCTCAAAATTGGAGATAGAGAGGATGCGCCGGACATCGCTGTTGCAGTTCTCGATAGAGATACTGGCACTGTCTCCACCGGCATGGTCCCGCAACAGGAGCAACATACCCAGGGCGGAGCTGTCGAGGTAAGTGGTGTCGGAGAGGTCGATCACATAACGGTTGACGCTGGCATCACTGTGCTCATAAGCGTCTCGGAAGGCCTGATGAGTGCTGAAATCGAAACGGCCCTCTACCCGGATTGTCAGAGTCTGACCGTCGTCACTCCGGCGCGTTTCTATTGGCATTCCGTCACCCCCCGGCCCCTGTGTTCAACGATCATGGCAGTTCTCCCTGTTCAGCTTCTACCGTATCTGGGTAAGCATAGCCAAGTTAGCGAAAAATGCATCTGACATTACTGATTGAGATCAACCCGGCATGTCATCGATTTCGGCGGGCGAAGGCACGGCCGGCGGCTTCATCCGCCAACTTCTGATCCTTCATGTCCTGGTCCCGCTGTTCCTGTTGGCGACAGGATTCAATGTACTTTTCCATGCCCCGACGTCTCTCCCAGGCCTGCTGCCACTCTTTGCGGCGAACCTCGAACACCTGCTCGGCCTGCTGCAACTGGCGGTTCTGCTGGGCAATCACCTGATCGAGCTGGGCAATAAAGGCTTGCCAGGCCTGCAAGCGAGCCACGGGCACCACCCCCTGCTGGTTGGCACGGATCTGGTCACGGTATTCCTGCTGATAGCGTTCCAGGTTTTCCACCTGTTCCCGATGCGCTTCAGCCAGCTTGCGGGCCTCACCCATGCGCTCCAGAGCTTCCTGCTCCTTACGTTCTTCCAGGGCGAGTACCGGTTCCAGCCGCTTCGAGCGTAACATTAACCTTCACCACGCTCAGCGGCGGGGTTATGAACGGCCGTCTTGCGCCGTTCTGGCGAGCGGCGCTCCGGAACCACCTCCAGCAACTGTTCTATGCTCTCGCTCAAGGGGGCGGACTCGTTCAGCCCCTGTTGCAGGAATTGCCGCATATTACCGATGTGCTGAATTGCAAAGTCAGTTTCAGGGTCAGAGCCCTTGACATAAGCACCCACACTGATCAGATCCCGAGCCTGCTGGTAACGGGAATACACCTGCTTGAACCGCTGGGCGCGGGAGAAATGTTCGGCTTCGGTAACCTGAGGCATGACCCGGCTGATAGACGCTTCCACATCGATGGCCGGGTAATGGCCCTCTTCGGCCAACCGGCGGGACAACACAATATGGCCATCCAGAATCGCCCGGGCAGCATCGGCAATCGGATCCTGCTGGTCATCGCCTTCTGTCAGAACGGTATAAAAGGCGGTGATGGAGCCACCACCTGGCCGTCCGTTGCCGGTCCGTTCAACCAACTGTGGCAATTTTGCGAAGACCGAGGGCGGATAGCCTTTTGTGGCGGGCGGTTCCCCCACAGCCAGGGCGATCTCACGCTGGGCCTGAGCATAACGGGTAAGCGAATCCATCAACAGCAGCACCCGCTTCCCCTGATCACGATAGTACTCGGCAATACGGGTGGTCAGCATGGCGGCTCGCAGCCGCATCAGCGGCGAATCATCCGCCGGGGCAGCCACCACAACCGAGCGGGCCAGACCTTCCTCGCCCAGAATGTCTTCGATGAACTCCTTTACCTCCCGACCCCGCTCACCAATCAGGCCAACCACGGTGATATCGGCGTCGGTAAACCGGGTCATCATGCCAAGCAGCATACTTTTACCCACACCGCTGCCGGCGAACAGCCCCAGCCGCTGGCCCTGGCCCACAGTCAGCAAGGCGTTGATCGCCCGGATACCCACGTCCATGGACTGCCGAACCGGAGCCCGGTTCAGTGGGTTAATGATGTCTCCAGTCAGCTGGACCCTGGCCTCAGCCTGCAAAGGCCCTTTGCCATCCAACGGATCGCCGGCACCGTTCACTACCCGCCCCAGCATTTGCGGGCCGACCGGCACCAGGCTGGCCGATGACAGTGGAATCACCCTGGCGCCGGGCTTCAAGCCTTCGATGGCCGTTAGCGGCATCAGGTAAACCTTGTCTTCCTCGAAGCCAACCACTTCTGCTTCCACACTGCCGCTGCCTTCACCCTGAATGATGCAACGATCACCCACGACCATCGGGCAGCCAACACACTCGAGGGTCAGGCCCACCATGCGGGTCAGTCGACCAGACAATTCCGGTTCGGGTTCAGCAACAATGGCGCCCTGAAGCTGGCGCAGGCGTTCAGCCAGGCGGTAGGTCATCGTCCTCGCCCTGTTCTTCATCTTCGGCGCCGGCGCGATTACTCAACTGCCCCTCAAGCATGCCCTGTACCGCCTTCTGAAAGCGTTTCTCAACGGTGTAGTCCACCAGACTGTAGCGGGACTCTACTTTACATCCGCCAGGCATCAGGGTGTCGTCTTCGATGATTGAGGGACTGACTTCCAACCGTTCGGCCACTTCGCGAACCGGCTCAAGATCATCCGGGTGAATATGTATTCGGAGGTTATCGGCGGTGGAAGGCAAGGCCGCAAGGGCTTTACGGACCACCTGGCGAATCTGGGAAGAGTCCAGGCTCAGCTCCCGGTAAACCACCGCCCTGGCCAGCGCGGTGGTCAAATTGACCAATACAGATTCCAGTTCTTCCTCATGGCGCTGGATCGGCAACACCAGTTCGCCCAGCAAATGCTCCAGGCGACCAACCCGGGATTCCACTTCCTTTCGAGTCGCTTCTTCGGCCTGCTGCTGGCCCTGTTCCCGGCCCTCTGCTTCGCCGGCCTGAAGCCCCTGCTGGTGCCCCTCGGCACGGCCTTTCTCAAAGCCTTCCTGGTAGCCTGCCTCCCGGCCTTCCTGAAAGCCGTCTTCCCTGGCGGCCTGACGAATCTCTTCAAGATCCGCCGCTGTCAGCGGTTTGACTTCCTGCTCCTGAACCACCTGGTTGCCCCGTTCATCAAGCAGGGGAAGTTCCCACCGTTCCCAGGCGGTCAGCTGTTCTTTCGGAATGCGCTTGGTGTCCTGGTCTGAATCTTTCATCACATCATTTCTTCACCGGCACCACCAAGGGAAATCTCACCGGCTTCCGCCATCCGGCGTGCCACGGTAATGATGTCTTTCTGGGCGGCTTCCACCTCGCTGACTTTCACCGGACCCTTCGCTTCCAGATCGTCCTGCAGAAGTTCAGCGGCACGCTTCGACATATTCTTGAAGATCTTGTCCTTGACCGCATCATCAGCGCCCTTAAGGGCAACCACCAGCACTTCGGAAGATACTTCCCGGAGCAGCGCCTGAATGCCGCGATCGTCCACTTCCTTGAGGTTGTCGAAGACAAACATCAGGTCTTCAATGGTTGAGGCCAGATCCGGGTCCATGTCCTTGATGGAGTCCATCAGGTTACCTTCAATGCCACGGTCCATGAAGTTCATGATATCCGCCGCCCGTTTGACACCGCCAATCCGACTGGTCTGGGCTGCGGAACCGCCAGAGAACTGTTTTTCGAGAATGTCGTTGAGCTCCTGCAGGGCCTGGGGCTGGATGCTTTCCAGAGAAGCTACCCGCATCATGACATCAAGCCGGACTTTTTCATCCAGGGTTGCCAGAATTTCGGCGGCCTGGTCCGGATCAAGGTAGGAAATGACGATGGCCTGAATCTGGGGGTGTTCGTAACGGATAATATCGCCAACGGCCCGCGGCTCCATCCATTTCAGGGTATCCAGGCCCGTGGTGTTGCCGCCCACCAGAATCCGGTCAATCAAACTGGCGGCTTTGTCATCGCCCAGGGCCTGGGTCAGCATGGCCCGGATGTAATCGTCATTACCAACCCCGAGCCCGGTCTGGCCGCCCACGGCTTCGACAAACTGGTTCAACACAAAGGTGACGTCGTCTTTACTGATATCCCTCATCTGGGCCATGGCAACGCCCACACGCTGTACTTCTTTCGGGCCCATGTGTTTGAGCACCTCGGCGGCATCTGCCTCGCCCAGGGACATCAACAGTATGGCCGCCTGCTCGACACGCGGAATCTTGCGCTGCTGTTTTCTGGGGGTGTTATCCCCCTGGAACTGAGCGTTCTCTTCAGTCATCGACATTCACCCACTGGCGCATGACCTGAGCAACCCTGGCCGGGTCTTCCGCAATCAGGCCTTTGAGAGCATTCAATTGCCTATCATAACTGTCTGTGGCACCCGGCAAAAGCAGATCATCCTGAGCTGACATGGCGTCTCTGAGCGCATCGCCGCCCTCGATTCCATCCAAGCCACCGTAACCACCACCGTCAGATTCATCACTGCGCTCTTTGGTTCCCGCGCCAGAAAGGCTCTTGAGCGCGGGCCGTAGCAAGCCTAACACCAGAATCAGAATCACCAGGCCGGCCAGAACCTGCTTCATCAGGTCCCAGAACCAGGGCTGCTCCCAGAATCCAGGCGTCTCAAACTCCACCGATTCTTCCGGCGAAAACGCCGTGTTCATAACCGTCACACTGTCGCCTCGGGCGGCCGAGTAACCGACCGCATCCCGCACCAGCATACTCAGGCGCTGAAGTTCGGATTCCGGCCAGGGCTCGTAGGTAACCTGCCCTGTTTCCGGGTTCACCACCTTCATGTCATCCACTGCCAGGGCAACGGTTACCCGCTTGATACCGCCCAACTGCTGACGTGTATAGCTGACGGTGCGGTCCAGTTCATAGTTTCGGGTGGATTCACGACGCACATTCACCGGAGGTGCCGCGGGAGCACCATCACCTTCCTGGCCCGCTGCCTGTTCGGGCACGGTTGCATTGCCCGGGGGCTGGTTGCTCAAGGCGCCCGGAATGCCACCGTTCGCACCGGCACCGCGTTGTTCACTCAGCTCCCGTTCGCTGCGCACCGCCTGCTGTTCCGGGTTATACAGTTCTTCTGCCCGCTCCACGGCGGAGAAATCGAGATCTGCGGTGACTTCCGTACGGAAGCGTCCAATGCCGACAATCGGGGCGATCATTGACGCCACCCGGCGCGAAAGACGGTCTTCAACCCGCGCCGTATACTCGTACTGGTCTTTCATCTGGTCGGCATTAGCCCGGGTTTCGTCCCCGGTCAGCAGATTGCCGTTCTGATCCACCACCGTGACCTGTTCCCGGCTCATCATCGGCACGCTGCCGGCGACCAGGTTAACAATGGCGCGGATCTGTTCCTGTTCAGGCCGGCGACCGGCAAACACTTCCAGGAACACCGACGCCGTTGGCTCTCGGGCATCCCGGATAAACACCGAACGCTCGGGAATGGCCAGGTGTACCCGGGCATTGCGTACACCACGCATGGTGGCGATGGTGCGGGCCAGCTCACCCTCGAGACCACGGCGATAGCTGATGGTTTCCATGAACTGGGAGGTACCCAGCCCCCGGTCCTGATCCAGCAACTCGTAACCGATGGTACGCCGATCGGTCACCCCTTCGGCGGCCAGTTTCAGGCGGGCGTTATGAACTTCATTAGAAGGAACCAGGAGCGCGCCAGTGCGCGGATCCATCCGGTACTTGATGCCATTGCTGTCCAGAATGGTCGTGACATCCTGTGGGTTGTAAGCAGAGAGATCCCCCACAACCGGCTGGTAGTTGGGCTCCTGGGCCCAAAGCACCACGGCAACCCCTAGCGCAACACTGGCCGCCAGGCCGACCATCAGGCCAACCTGTCGTAACAGATTCAGGCGGTTGAAGCCCAGCAGAAGGTTGCTGCGGCTTTCAGGTGCATCCGCGTCCTGGGTTGCCGGCACGTCAGTGGCAGTGGTTTGTGCTGGTACGCTTGCCATGCTGGTGCTCCGTTATCAGATCGGCATATTCATGATGTCTTCGTACGCTCGTACCACCCGGTTACGCACCTGGGTGAGCGCCTCGAAAGACACACTGGATTTCTGGGCGGCAATCATCACTCGGGTGATATCGACATTGGGGTCGCCCATGTCGTAGGCCGTGCGCAGGTCGCCGGCCTGCTTCTGGGCATCATTCACACTGTTGACCGCATTGCCCAGCATATCGCTGAAACTGGGAATTTCCCGGGGTTCCTGAACGTTGCGCGGGCCGTCAACACGGCCACGAACCGATTGATCCTGCTCAATACGCTGGTTCTGCATCATCTGGGAACGCAGGGAACGGATATCTGACAGAACACTGTTGATGTCGGCACGCTGAACCATATTTCTCTCCACGCTAACCAGGCTAAGCCCTCGGGCTTCACTTGTTCGTTACATGGATATGGCTAAGCAAATGACAGGCCAGAAACACTTTATCGTTTCAATTCAATAGATTGAGTAGCATTAATGTCAGAGAGGGTTAATCAGTGACGGACATTTGACGAAGACAGGTAGCAAGGACAGGCGTATAAAAACCGGCACCCCGTAGGGTGCCCGAAGGAGTATAGGTCTAGACAACAAACAAAAACGGCTTTCAGGCCAACGCAAGTTCGGACTCAAGGTCGATTCCGGCATCGCGCATCTGGGCCAGTTTGTAGCGGAGCGTTCTTGGGCTGATACCCAGCTGCTCTGCGGCCCGGTTGCGACGGCCCCGTTCTTTCCTGAGCGTCTGGATAATGATACGGAACTCCTGCTGTCGCAGATCATCCCCCAGTGAACCGGCCTCGTGAAGCTCCTCACTAAGCGTTTCCGGTGCCGACTCCATAGGAACGGAATGGAGGGGGTCGGGCTCTGACGGCTGGTGATTAATCTGTGGTGCGACACTGTGCAAACCCGGTGAGCCGAAATCGGCCCGGCCAGTGATCCCCAGCTCCAGGCATAAATCACCCTCGTGAATCACATTGCCCTGCTGCAATACCAGCGCCCGCTGAATGGCATTATCAAGCTCGCGAACATTACCGGGCCAGCGGTGGCTGATCAGTGCCTTGCGCGCATCCTCCGCCAGAGCAATACCGGTAAGCTTCATTTTACGGCAGTGCTTCTTGAGCAGGAATTTGGCCAGCGGCAGTATATCCAGCGGTCGCTCCCGCAGCGGCTGCCAGTGCATGGGGAACACCGTTAGCCGGTAATACAGGTCTTCACGGAACTTGCCCTCACGGACGTAATCCGCCAGGTCGCGGTTGGTGGTTGCCACGACACGAACATCCAGCGGGATGGTTTTTCGCCCGCCTACCCTCTCCACTTCACGCTCCTGCAACACCCGTAGGAGTTTAGACTGCAAGCCAAGATCCATTTCGGAAATTTCGTCCAGCAGGATGGTGCCGCCATTGGCCTGCTCGAACTTGCCCGGGGACGACGCCACCGCCCCGGTGAAGGCGCCTTTCTCGTGACCAAACAGTATGGCCTCAAGCATGTTCTCGGGAATGGCGGCACAGTTAATCGCCACAAAGGGCTGGTCTGCCCGGGGCGACTGCTGGTGAATATAGCGGGCGAGCACCTCTTTACCGGTGCCGCTCTCGCCGGAGATCATGACCGTGGAATCGCTGCCGGCAACCTTCGCCGCCAACTGGAACATTCGTTTGCTGATAGGATCTTCCGCCACCGGTTCGTCACCGGATTTGGGTTTTGCTCCGCCAACCACCCTGGTGACCGCCTCCACCAGAACCTGAGGCTCGAAGGGTTTGACCAGATAATCAATGGCTCCGGACTGCATGGCAGACACCGCGTGGCTGATCTGGCCATAGGCAGTGATCAGCATCATCGGCAGCCCGGGATAATGACGCTGTACTTCCGCCAGCAGCTCGTGACCAGACATTCCCGGCATGTTGACGTCGCTGACCACCATATCGACGGGGTCGCGAGCCAGGGCGGCAAGCGCCTCCTGGCCGCTGGCAGCTTCCCGCACCCGGAACTTTGCCAGCTCCAGGGTGGTGACCAGCGCCTCCCGCAGGTCCCTGTCATCCTCAACAATCAGAATCTGGGCCTTCGCCATGGTATCTGCCTCCAACGTCTATTCGTTATGCTCTGTCGGCCAGGGTCGGCAGCTGCAGTGTCGCCACTGCGCCGCCCTGCTCCGGCGAGAAAATAGAAAACCGGCCATTATGGGCCTTGACCACCGCCTGCACCACGGCCAGGCCTAGACCGGTGCCGTGAGACTTGGTGGTGTAAAATGCTTCGGTGATCCTTCCAGACTGCTCTTTCGAAAAGCCCGGGCCATTGTCCAGCACCCGTATCTCCATACCTTGAGCGGAGGACGCCAGCTGAACTTGCACGTCGGTGGCACCGGCTTCCAGGCTGTTGTTCACCAGGTTCATGCAGGCGCCGACCAGGGCATCCCGGTTGCACATCAAACGGCACTGCTCATCAATCCGGCTATCCAGAGCCACGGTAACGCCACTGGCGGGCTTGAGGCCCTCCACAGCCGCTGACAGGGAGACCACCAGCTTGCCGGCCGACAACTCCTCCGCCAGGCGGGTTTCGCCACGGGCGAAAATCAGCATGTCCCGCACCTGCTGCTCCAGGTGAGTCAACCTCGACATCAGTCGTGAAGCGCACCGCTGACGCAGCTCTTCGTCCAGATCCGGCTGGCTCAGGTGACCGCCGTATAAAATGGCGGCAGACAACGGAGTGCGGATCTGATGGGCCAGGGACGCCACCATCCGGCCCATGGCAGACAGGCGCTGGGCATGTGCCAATTGCGACTGCAGCTGCCGGGTCTCGGTCAGGTCGGTTAACAGAATCAACTGGCCGGGCTGGTTTTCCATGGTCCGGATTTCAATGCTGACGCGCCGGCCATCTTTGAGGGACACTTCGTGACCGTCATCGCTGCGGGGAGAAAAGCAGCGTCGGATAACATCCACCCAACGCTCGCCATCCAGGGGCTCCCCCAACAGCGCAATGGCCGCCGGATTGCACTGGCTGACCACGCCTTGCTGATCCAGCACCACCACGCCAGCCGGCAGGGCCTTGAGCAGAGTCGACAACCGGTCTGCCAACTGTTCCTTTTCCTCCAACTCCTGTTGACGCTGAAGCGTCTCGTGGGAGAGTTCACCGGAAAGCTGGTTTACGCGGGATTCCAGGGTTCGGTAGGAGTCGGTAATCTGCCGGGACATGCGATTAAACAACTCAAGCGCAGAGTCCACGGCCTCATCACCCTGTTGTGGAAACAGAGCGGTGACCTTGTCATTAACATCAGCAGCGGCATTGGCACCTGACTTCTGGTGACCGGATTCCATGGCAACGCGTGCGTGACTCATAACCTTCCCCCTGACGAGCCCTGACCGGGCCAACGGATCTTTCGTTCAGGTTTGGTAAAGCCAACACTGTGCCAACTTGAATTTTATTATATTTTTTAGAGTGTTAAGAAAAATACAAACTGGAGACCGACAAGTTTCCGTCGGTCAGAAATGCGAACGGCGCCGAAGGTTACAAACCTTTGACGCCGCTCAGGGGGAGCGATCAACCTTCGTCTGACTCTTCCCGAAGGCCGTATTTTCGGACTTTTTCCACCAGGGTGGTACGGCGGATTCTGAGTTTCTCGGCCGCCCGCGCCACTACGCCGGCAGCTTCATCAAGCGCCTGCTGAATAAGCTGCTTCTCCAGATTGGAGAGGTAATCCTTGAGATCGATACCGTTCACCGGCAACAGGGCCGGCGCATCCAGTCCTACCAGGCCGGGAATGGCCGATGGCATGCCGGTGTCCTCTACCGGACGATTCTCGTCATAGTCGTCCACGTAGCGGAACTTCTTGGGCAGCTCCTGCACACCAATCACGCCGTAGGGATGCATGATCGCCAAACGCTCCACCAGGTTCGCCAGCTCCCGCACGTTACCCGGCCAGTCATGGCGACACAAGCTCATGATGGCAGCGGAGTTCATCCGCAGTGAGCCGCGCTTCTCTTTCTCCATCCGGGAGATCAGCTCATTGATCAGCAACGGTATGTCTTCAACCCGCTCTCGCAGCGCCGGCATTTCAATGGGAAATACATTGAGACGGTAATAGAGGTCTTCCCGGAAATCGCCGGATTCAATCATGTCTTCGAGATGCTTGTGAGTGGCGGCAATCACCCGCACATCAGCAGACTGGGTACGGTTACTGCCCACACGCTCAAAGGTACGCTCCTGCAACACCCGCAGAATCTTAACCTGCATGTTCAGCGGCATATCCCCGATTTCGTCCAGGAACAGGGTGCCTCCTTCGGCCAACTCAAAACGCCCTACCCGGGCGGTAATGGCGCCGGTAAAGGCTCCTTTCTCATGCCCGAACAGCTCGCTCTCCAGCAACTCTGCGGGAATGGCGCCGCAGTTGACCGGCACAAAAGGCTTATCCCGGCGGGAGGAATGATAATGCAGGTTACGGGCGACCACTTCCTTGCCAGTGCCGGATTCACCGGTGATCAGAACGCTGACGTCTTTATCAGCCACCTGTTCCATCAACTGGCGCACCTGCTGAACCTTGCGACTGGTGCCCACCAGACTGCGGAACAACTGAACACCCCGCTGCTGCCCCCGCTCCTTGCTGCGACTGAACTGGTCGTGGTAGATCTGGGCCCGGTAGAGTGAATCCACAAACTTGGTGTAGTTCAGGGGCCATTCCATCCTGGCGATAATGCGGTTCGCATCGTCTTCTGACACGCCCTTGAGATCCGGGTCACCCACCAGAAGAATCGGTAGCCCCTGGGCCAGTTTGCACACCCTCTGAACATGCGCGGTGCTGGCGGCTTCTTCGCCGTTGATCACGGCTACGCCGATACTTTCTTTGGTCTGCTCGTCGTCACTCTCCAAAAGCGCCAATGCTTCGTCACCGGCCAGCACCTGCTCTTCGCCGACAAATTCGAGAATGGTGATCAGGTCCCTGCGCCTGGAGTCATCCTCACTCAGCACCAGCACTTTGTTATTTTTGGACATTCACGAGAATCTCTTTGGGAATTTGTGCGGTATTTAAGACTGTATAAGCTCAGGAGTCAATTTTATGACGCTATCTTTGGCGGTTTGTTGAAACGTTCTGATAAGCACGGGCCGCCGTACGGTTTTCATTGACGCCCTTGAGCGATTCCCGGGCTTCATCCCGGGCCTTGACCGCAGCCTGGTTTGCCGCTTCCACGAACTGATTCAAAGCGTCCAGGCGGTCCCTGATCAGGGCCGGATCGATGCGCCCCTGTTCCAGCTCCACCATTAACGGTTCAATTGCGGGTTTAACGCGGGCATTCAGTTCCGCAAGTTGCTCCCAGTCCTGGGCAGCGAGGGCCTGGTCCAGCTCGGACCGGAGTTGATCAAGACTTTCAAGAAGAGCCTGGGGGTCTGCCATGGGATGTACTCCACATTTCAACAGGATGTCGGAGCCTGGCAGTCGGTTGAGGCGGGTGCTGCCCATAAGCAGGCAGCACCCGGGGAAGGTTTACCGGCGCGCGGCCCTGCGGGCGGCGGCAGCGGTAAATTCGTTGCCCCGATACCCAGGCTCAAAATTATAGGCCGGGTAGCCGTTATCCAGGCCATCGATGTAGTAACGCTGTGCTTTCAGATCATACGTCATTTCCATGGTGGTCCAGAAGACCGGCACACTGTAATAGACAATGTTGTGGGCTTCGGATACACGCCAGAGTTCGCCAGCCTCGTTATATTCTTCCGTGGCCAGAATCTGCCAGCTGTCCTCATCAATGTAGTAAACGCGGCGATCATAGATATGGCTGATGCCGGTGCGTCGCTTCGCCTCGACTACCCACACCCGGTGAAGCTCGTATCGGGTCAGGTCCTGATTGATGTGGTTCGGCCGGATCACGTCATTTGGACGAACACTTTCATCGTGCAGTTTGTAGGCGTTGTAGGGAACGATCAGTTCACGCTTGCCCTTGAGTTCCCAGTCGTACTGGTTAGGGGCACCGTTGTACATGTCCTTCTGGTCGACTGAACGCAGTGACGATGAGTTCGGCAGATCCGTCTCATAGGCCAGATTCGGGGACCGGCGCAAACGGCGGGAACCGGAATCGTAACGCCATGCCAGTCGCGGTGAGCGAACCTGGTCAAGGGTTTCATGAACCAGGGTAATAGTGCCAGCCAGGCTGGACGGCGCGACGGTTTCGGTTTTCAGGTAGAAAATCTTGTTATCAATGTCTTCCAGCTCAGCACCGGGGCGACTGTAGGCGAAGAAATAGTCGTACTGGTTAACGACCGGGTTGAACGAGCCGTCCCGCTGCGGCGTAGCCGATGCACTGCGGAACGACAGTTCCTCACCCCGGTACCGGAGAATATGGTTCCAGATCGCTTCCAGGCCGTTCTGTGGAATGGGGAACGGACTGGTCATGATGGTGTCTCGAACACCGTTACCGTTATCCAGAAGTTCAGCTGTCAGTGCGTTCTGGTAAAACTTCTCGTAGACATGCTCGGGGAACGCTGCTGTTCGGCGGGCCTGGTACACCGGCATGAAAAATTCCGGGCCGTATTGCTCCAGCATCTGAATGTGGCCGTCCGACAGTATGTCCCGGTACTGGTCCAGATTGTCACGGGTAATAACGTACAGCGCTTCGTCTTCCGGGAACGGGTTAATCTCTACGGTGCCTTCGCGCCAATTGGCCGGGGGTGAAGCCAACCCGCCAGTCCAAGCCGGAATGGTGCCAGACTCGTTACCCGCCCGCTCTGCACCCACCGGCGTGAGATCATTCTTCAAACGCTCGGCCTCTGCCGGCGACACCTTTGCCAAGGCCGGACCTGAACACCCCAATACCGCCGCTGCAATAGCAGCAATTATCCGGTTCCGCATCCTTATTACCTCCAATAATGGACCACAAGACGATCAAAGCTTGTTCAATCTGTGCGCCTTTTTGCCAGTTTCAAACGACCGTTTCAAGTGATTGTTTGTAGTTTCTTGTGAAATGCAGCTACTACGGGGAGCCCAGGGGAGGAGAAATTTGCGCGCAAAAATGATAGACTCTGGCGGTTGTTCTGATTGGACTCTTGAACGCTCACGTAGTGCGGGTGGTAGATGGCATCACAATGGTACTCACTGGTAGCCCAAAAGCTTTTTCTGGCCAACACCTTACTCGCCAGGCTTGAGTCGGACACCAAGCGCTCCGCTGCGGAAACGGAAGCGCTGTCTCAGGGCTCCGCCGAGCTCCTGCTGCGGGCAAGGCAAACGCTGCTGGTCATGATTGCCCGATACCATCAGCACAAAGCCGAAAAACCGCAGACATTAGCAGAACTGGAAGCGCTGTTTCCTTACGAGGTACACGAGACCCGGCTTTTAAGAGAACTGGCAGAGACATCGGGAAGCTGGTGGGACCATCTTGACCAGGTTGAATCAGCTTTGAGCCAGCCTCCGACCACACGCAAGAATGTTACGGAAGAGAATATCATTGCGGTTTCCGTCGAACAGGGCCCGGACCGTTCCGCCGCCACACTTAGAAAGACTCTGGCGGCCATGACTGAACTGGCCAAACGGCTTGAGGAACAACACAGCGAGTGGTAGCCCCACCCTGTTGGCTAAATTCCCGCACCGAATCGAATACACCAAGACAAAGGTTGAACGAATGTCACCATCGTTTTTTGAAATCGTACAACTTGCCAATGGCGACTACGCCTTGCGCCGCATTGATGACGACGCAGCGCCGTTGGTGCGCATTTCCTTCTCGCAGGAGGCCAGGGAAATGATGGAAGACCGCGACATGAGCGTTGCCAAGGCGATGATTGCGGCAGGGATTGAGGCCGCTGGCAATATCGCACACGATATTGACTGGGACGATGACGACAATGATCTGGCCGAATCCCAGCCCCAATACACCCTCCACTGAACTCCTTTACCGATGACGCAGCACCACGCCGTGGCTGCTACCTTGCGCCGAAGCCTTTTGAAGGGACTCAAAGGCTGAACGCCCGAGCTTGTTAGTCCAGAGCACCACCGCATGACAGGTACCAGCACTCAAAGCCCGCTCAGCCAGCTGCTGTGCGGAGTAATCGTTGGTTGAGCGCAATACCAGCAACTCACTGGCCACAATACCGTGCATTTTCTGCCACTTGCCAACCAGGGACTGTGGCGGGTCAATCAGGGCCAGCCAGCGCTTCTCCTGATTCAGCTGGGTGAGCATAGGGAGCAGCAACTGGACATTCTCTACCTGGCCTTCAGGAAGAATAATTTCCGTCACGTTACCGACAAAATCCCTGGTTCCCCGACCGGCGTCTGACGATGAGTGAAGGGCTGTGGCCCGTGCTTTTCCTGTAGACACCGTGCGGGCGGGCATGATGGCCGCCGGCTGGAACGCCATGTTCTGAGTGAAGCTTAACTGTTCCATTGCTCACCTACCTGCGCTAATCGTTTCTTATTGCTGGTTATCAATGCAAATCTGATCGGCGGATCACGCCCACACCCAGACCTTCGATAAACAACTCCTGTTCGGCCAGATCAATTTCAATCGGGGCGAACTCTTCGTTCTCCGCAATCAACCAGACCTTCGAGCCGTCCCTGCGAAACCGTTTTACCGTCACTTCTTCACCAACCCTGGCCACAACCACCTGCCCGTTATGAACATCCTGAGTGCGATGTACTGCGAGCAAATCACCGTCGAGAATGCCAATGTCTTTCATGCTCATGCCGCGCACCCGGAGCAGGTAATCGGCGGATGGCGAGAAAAATTCCGGCTGCAAAGTGCAGTGCTCTTCAATGTGTTCCTGGGCGAGAATCGGGCTGCCCGCCGCAACCTGGCCGACAACCGGTAACCCCGGGTCCTGCTCCACTTCCGGCAGTCGAATCCCCCGGCTGGCACCAGGCACCATTTCGATGGCGCCTTTCCTGGCCAGGGCCCGCAAATGCTCCTCTGCCGCATTGGCGGAGCGAAACCCCAGTTCGGCAGCGATTTCTGCCCGCGTTGGCGGGTAACCGGTTTCGTCTACGTACCGCCGGATGATATCCAGCACCTGGGACTGTCGCGCGGTCAGCTTCATGCATGTACTCCGGGTTTTTCATCCTGGTTTTATATACAGTGATTTGACTATATACAGTGTTTTATCCAGTGTAAAGCCCGATTGAAATTTTCTGTCATGTAATCGGGCCGCTGCATATCGGTGTGTTATGGTTTAAGTCCGTGAATTATATGGATGCAAGGTGCCAATGAATTCGACAGAGCGTTGTGCGATGCCGGAGCGGCTTCGTAATCATCAAGGAGAAGAGCGTAGAGTTGGCGTGGAGATTGAGCTCTCCGGACTGGGCTACGATGAACTGGTCGAACATGTCGCCCGCCTGCTCAAGGGCAGCCCGGAGCTGGAGTCGCGTTATGTCAGCCGTCTGGAGACTGACGCCGGCACCTTCACCATTGAGCTGGACTCTGACCCTGTGAAGGATCTTGACCTGGCGGACGAACGCCTGCCCGAGTCAATCCGCGAGCTGGGCACCCACGCCATGGATGTTATCGATTTTGCCGCAGAACGCATTGTGCCTCTTGAGATTGTCGGGCCACCTCTGCCCTTTTCCAGACTGGGCCTGATCGAAGAACTGGTAGACGAGCTGCGCGAACTTGGCGCGGAAGGCAGCCGGGAAGCGATTTATTTTGCTTTCGGCCTGCAACTCAATCCCGAACTGCCGGACCTGGAACCCGCAACCATTGTCACCTACCTGCAGGCCTTCGCGGCACTTTATGACTGGCTCAAATCCCGGCATCAGATTGACATAAGCCGAAAATTTACCACTTACATCGAGCCCTGGAGCAGCCGTTACACGGACATGCTGATGGCGGAAGATTATGCTCCCGACCAGGCCTCGCTGATGAAAGACTACCTGAACTTCAACCCGACGCGGAACAAGGCCCTGGACCTTCTGCCACTGTTTGCACATCTGGATTCAGAGCTGTTGCACGACTATGTGGACGACCCGAGAATCAAGAGCCGGCCGACGCTTCACTACCGGTTACCCGATTGCGATATCGACAACCCCCGATGGCATTTTTCCACGGTCTGGAACGACTGGGTGGTACTGGAGCAGATCGCAAACCATCCAGAGCACCTGAAAGAACTCAGGGAACTGTTCCGCGAAGCCCAGACATTCAGTTTTCGCAATCTCACCCGCTCATGGCGTGACACCACGGAACAATGGCTTAAACAGCGCGGCTATGTCTGAGATCTCAGAAGCACCAGAATCGCCGGGGATCACCATTGGCATCAGCGGCCCCGCCAGGCGCAGCACCGCCCACAGACTGATCAATCTGGGCCTGCGGCTGCATGGCGCCCACACGCACTACATTCGCCCCGGATCCAGCACGGACGTCTCCCTGCTCGATGGCCTGGTCCTCTCTGGCGGCACCCACGTACACCCCAACC
This sequence comes from Marinobacter excellens LAMA 842, assembly GCF_001574445.1. NCBI lineage: Bacteria > Pseudomonadati > Pseudomonadota > Gammaproteobacteria > Pseudomonadales > Marinobacteraceae > Marinobacter > Marinobacter excellens. The sequence continues at coordinate 26,956 of NZ_LOCO01000007.1, read as the reverse complement.
GCTATGGCCAACAGCCACAAGTGACCGCGAGATACGACCTGAAACGGGACGAAACCGACTTCAGGCTGCTTGAGCAAGCCGAGGAAATAGACATTCCGGTACTGGGTATATGCCGTGGGGCCCAGTTCATCAATGTCTTTCATGGCGGGTCGTTGTGCCAGAACGTGACCCCGCTGCGAATGAAAACCCGCCACCGCCCTTTGCTGCTGCCCCTTCAAACGGTCCAGCTGGTCCAGGACAGCCGGATAGGCCGGCTGATGCACAGCACCCTGATTGGCGCGAACCGTATTCACAGCCAGGCGATTAAACACCTGGGGCGGAATCTCAGGGTAACGGCACTGGACAACGACCTGTTCGTGCAGGCCATCGAAAACACCGGGCAACAATGGTTGATGGGGGTTCAGTGGCATCCGGAATACCTGCTGTATCACACCGGCCACCGGCGGATTTTCAGCCACTTTGTGCATGCCGCCCGGGCTCGGAAACTGGAGCGGCTGCAAAGCCAAGATATGGCCTTTGGCCAGCAAGGAGACTGATGATGAAAAAATACACCAAAGCACTGGCCGCAACGGTGTTCGTGGCTTCATTGGCACCACTGGCCGTTTCCGCTGGCGAAGTGAGCCTGAGTGGGGAGGGCAGCGTTCGCTACACTCCGGACAGCGCCCGTTTGCAATTTACCGCCAGTGCCGAGCACAACCTCCCAGAGCGGGCTTCTGATCGCCTTTCCGAGACCATGGAGCAATGGCGCAAGGCGATACAGGGCATGCGCGACCAACTGGTGGACTATTCAGACGCCAACGTTAACCTGTATACCCGGTCACTACCGGTTCAGGAGCGTGGGCAACAACCGGAGCGAATGGCGGTGGCAAGCCAGACAGTCAGCTTTTCCATCGACAATCTTGAACTCCTGAACCCTCTGCTGGAACAGGCCCACAAGGCTGGTCTGCAATACCATCTGAGCGAACACCAGTTCTTCCATTCCGACGAAGAGCGCCTGCAACGTCAGGCACTGGCCAGGGCCATCGAGGATGCCCGCAGCCGGTGTGCCTTTGTGGCGGAACAGTTGGGCAAAACCTGTGGTGAGGTGAAAACCATCAACATCAATGGCGGCCACCGCCCGATGCCCATGATGATGGCGGAAGCAAGAGCCGCCAGCGACACCGTTTCCAGTATCGCCCCCCGGGAAATCCAGGCCAGCGTCAACGCCACCTTCAACCTGGATTAACAACCATCGATCAGAAATCCCGGGTGTAGAAGATATCCAGCGAGGCGGCCAGGCCACTGGCCGCCTCCAGATAGAAATACCGGCCCAGATCATATCGCAGTGCGACCGTGGTGATCGGTTCGAATATCCCGACGCCGTACCTCAGGCTCAATTCATCGGTAATGTATCCGCTGGCCACCACCGCGGCCTCGTCTCCGGAGCCTTCCGTTTCCAGGGTGAGATTGCGAATGCCCAGCTCGTCTCCAATGCCCTGGGTCAATCTGCTGGCCTGGGTCAGCCCCAACGACAACGCAGCCTGCGCCATCTGGCCGTCATCACCGCGGCCTTGGGGCGGACGGCCCAGAATGATGTAGGACAACGCATCGCTTTGGGGCATGGAAGGTTCAGAGAACACCTCGGTTTCAGGGGCGTTCACGGGGCCGCTAAGCCTGATACCGGCAACAACAGTGTCTACTCTGCGCACTGCCTCTATGTCCAGGTAGGGTTCCGTCAGGGCACCCACAAACAGGATTCTCGCTCGCCGCAGTTCCAGATCCTGCCCAAATGCCTGGTATTGACCATTCACCAGTTGAAGCGCACCCCGGGTATCCATGTCGTTGCCAATCCGCAGAGTCCCCTCGAGATTCCCGGTCACACCGAAAGCATCAAACGCTACCCGGTCTTCGCCGACCACCACAGTCACGTCCATCACCATACGCCGGATGGTCGGCTCCTCGGTTTCAACTCCGACAATCACCTCATCTTCGGAGATAGAAACCGCTGACTCCGGAAGCCCCTTGATCTCGATCTCACCACGGGGTACTTCCACCCGTCCAGACACAGAGAGTTCACCACTGCGGAAAGCAATGGTGAGGTCTGGCCCGACTTCAACCCGGGCATAGGGTTCGACATTCACTGGCAGCCTATCGCCAACAATCGACAGCTCAATCTCGGGCTCCTGCTGCCAATTGATCATCCCCGAAAGTTGCCCGCTACTGCGGTCGTTACTGTTCCAGCGCCCGCTGATATCAGCGGAATCCCCGAGAAACTCGAGCACCAGAACCACATCGTTCAGTGGTAGTGGCAGGCCCGGATCGTAAAAACGACCATTCGTAAGAGCCAGCTCGCCATGAATCATGGGACGTAACAATGGGCCGGTAATTTCGCCTTGGCCGTTAACCTGACCTCCAATCTCTTCCACCCCGGCGAAGGCGGATGCAAAAGCCAGATCCAGTGAGTTCAGGCTGAAACGGCCCTGTACCGGTCGTTCTTCAGCCATCGGGTCAACCGCCAGCTCGGCATTAAAATCGCCCAGCTCCGGGCCTCGCAGGGCAACTGAAAGCTCAGCTATGCTGGGCTGAAGACGAGCATCAACGGTCAAACCCTCATGACTCAGGGTTTCCCAGTCATCCAGCACCAGGAATTCGAAGGTTCCCTCACCGGCATCCAGTGTGATTCTGCCATCCGGCCCTGCGTCGGTCAGTGACAGATCCACGTCGGCATCCAGGTGCGCACTCCATCGGAAGGTATCAGGCAACAGTGGTTCAAGGGCCGTGGTCGGAAACTGGCGAATCTGGAAGGCGATGTGGGCATCCGGCAATAGCTGCTGATCGTCAGCGCACACAGAACTGTCCTGCCAGCGCCAGCAGTGAGCGCCTAGGCTCAGTTTGCCTTCTTCGGTGTAGGCAAGGTCAGCGGGAGATTCCAGTTGCCACGTCTGGCCCGGGCCGGGTATGTCGATTTCACCACGGTTCAGGGCACCCTGCCAGGCATCAAGGCTTTCACCCAGGGCGCCGGCAAATACGGCAAGCAGGGTCGCCTCACTGTGGCTGGCATTGACTGTTAGCTGATGCTCATCCCGGGTACCTTCAAGGCGAAGGGATACGCTCTCCAGCTGTTGGTCGGCAGCACGAATCTCATTGATCTCCAGCGCTGCATCCAGCACACGGCCTTTGGCCAGACTGGCATCAAGATCCACGGCCTCAATCTGCAACAGATCCTGCCAGCTCAATCCGCGGCCAGCCACGACAAGCTCGGCGGTGGGATCATCCACGGTGCCCGCAAACTGCAGGCTGGCCTCCAGTTCACCAGCCAAACCTTCGGCAAACATCGCCGGTTCAGGCAACAGGATGGACAAGTCACCTGCCAGTTGGCTGCCGTAACGACCCTGCCCTTCTATACGGTTCTCACCCACGACAAGTACAAGATCATCCACTTGCCATTCGCGACCGTCACTGACCAACTGGCCCCGGGCGCGAGCATTGTTCCCCTGCCATCGTCCCTGCAGATTCCAGCCCGCCGACATTCGGGGCAATGCGTCGTCCTGAAGCTGGCCTTCGCTGGTTACGTTGCCATCCAACCGGGACTCCAGCACAGGCACCCAATAGCCCGGATTGAACTGATCCAGAACCAGGGCAGCTTGCCAAGCCAGCTGGGAAGAAAAATCGAGCTCGGCTTCGCCAGACAGGGAACCCGCTCCGGTCGTCATGTCGAGCTGGGTGATACGGACAGCCTGAGTATCGCCATCAAGGCGGGCCTTCAGCTCGGCATCCCCAAGGGGACCGGCAACCTGCGCGTCAAGATCCGCCTGGTAGCGGTCTTCCTGGTAACTTGCCCGACCTTCCAGACGGTTGAGCGAAACCGGAGGCTCGCCCACCCCCGGCACCAGGGTGTACCAGGGGAAGCGGTTCAGGGCCAGCCCCACATCAGCGGCCAGACCATCAGCCCAGGAGGCCTCGCCCTGCACCTCCAGGGTTCCGGGTGGCTCACCACCCCCTCTTTCCGGGCCGGCCATGGACAGTACCAGATCTGTCACCTTCTCTGTGGTGACCAATCCCTGGATAGACGTCTGGATATCACCCTCGGTACCCGGCAGTAGCGCCTGGGTACGGGTCCTGAAGCCGTTGGCCAGGGAACCGTCAAGGGTTAATCGCCAGTTCTTCAGCGTCAGTGTTTCCGGAAGATCATGATGGGCAAGAAAACGCTCGGATTCGAGTCTGATGGACGCTGGCAGACGGCTTTCCAGCGGCTGAACCTGCCCCTGTATATTCGCATTGAGATAACCACTGCTGGCACCTCGCAACCGCAAGTCCCTGACGCTGCCACCCAGGTTAACGGTGACCTGCCAGTCATCTCCCGATGGCGGCGGCAAGGATACGTCAACATCGATATCCAGGGGCCAATCCCGCCGCATGTCAGCGCGACCACTCGCCGATACCCGCATCTCTTCCAGCTGATACAGCACGTGTTCAAGCTCCAGGCTGGCACCGGAGGCCCGGGATTGCAGCTCAAACCGGTCCCAGATGGCTCCGTCATTGACCGTCAGCGGCCCCAGGGCAACATCCCCGATCACCACCGCCAGCGGCAGGTTAATCCTGGGAAGGCTGATATCACCGGAACGTTCATCATCAGATTCAGAGGGCTGCAGGGTCACTGCACTCCGATCGGCCTTGAGCGTGTCCAGGCAGATGGTTTTTTCGAACAGGCACGTCGGAGACCAGTCTACTTCCGGAGCCTCAACCACCACACCCACGCCATAGCCCTGCCATTCAAGGCGGTCGGCCTGCCACTGGCCAAGCAGGGAACCTCGGTCGGCCTCGGTCTGCAACCCGGGAATCTGATCAATGGTCCAGGCTGTGCCCTTTTCGGTATGCAGGGCCAGCAAAATCAGCCCAACGACCACCAGAGGCAAAAACAGCAACAATGCGACAACCAGCAACAGCCAGAACCACCAGCGCCGGCGCAGCGGCTTTTTGTGTTTCTTCGGCTGACGTTCAGCCTGCTCTGGTGGCACCGGTGGATGATCGGTCACAGCTCTGGCCCCATGGAAAAGTGAATACGCCAGCCGCCGTCAAATTCCTCGTCCAGGCCTTTCGCCAAATCCAGACGCAGCGGCCCGACCGGGCTCACCCAGCGAATCCCCAGGCCCGCACCTGTCGCCAGCCGGTCAAACACATCATTCACCGCGTTGCCCTTGTCGACGAACGCCGCCACCCGCCAGTTCCGGACAAACTCGTACTGATATTCGACACCACCGACCAGCTGAAAACGGCCACCAACGGCTACACCGTTGTCATCACGGGGCGACAGGGTTTCATAACCATAGCCCCGGACACTCTGATCACCACCGGCAAAAAAGCGCAATGAGGGGGGCACATCGGAAAAACTGTTGGTCGCCACCCCGCCAAAGTTGAAACGGGTCAGGAACCGGTGATTATCAGCCAGGGTATACAGCCCCCTTGCGAGCACATTCACATGCAGGATATCTGCATCGGAAATAATCGCGCGATGGGCGCCGGTCACGTCAAATTGCAGCCGATAACCCCTCGATGGGTCCAGGGGAGAGTTGGCTTGGAGCTTTGAATAACTTAGCCCTGGCAGCAACAGACTGGAATTGCCTCGCTCATCTTCCCCAATTTTGAAGCGCTCGCCTTCCCAACGTATTGAAAGCACCTGCATCCAACCGGTATCCAACTGATGCCGCCATTGCTGCCCCAGAGTCAGTCGCTCCGATTCCACATCTTCGATATTTTCTCGCTGGTAACCGGTGCCCAGCCGTATGGAATCCGTCATTGGCGGGTCCAATGGCAGCTCATACCATCCACTGACGTTCTGCCGCAGCTCCGAAAGCTCCGTGTCTGCCCCGCGGCGATGACCCATGGGGTTGGTGTAATGCTCTCGCCAGTTACCGCGGAACCGAGGGCCGACGTCTGTTGAGAAGCCAACACCGGCGCCTACCGACCGGGGCGGTCTGGGGGTAAGACCAATATCCACCGGTATCACACCATCCTCTGCCCGATTCGGTGAAGCATCAATATCCACACCGGAAAAGTAACCACTGCTTGAGAGATCGCTGTTGAGCTTCGCCACTTCATCGGCATGGAAAGGAATGCCAGGCTCAAAGGTCACAAACTGGTTCAGTAAACCGTCATCAAAACCATGGCCTTCCAGGAAGGTAACTGCTCCCAGGCGATACCGCTCGCCGGTACGGTAGTGCAAGGTAATATCTGCGTAATTCTCGGACGGGTCTACTTCCAGTCGGCGGGTCACAAACTCACCGTCAAAGTAACCCAGACGTCGCGCCCGATTCTGTATGGCCTGCCGCAGCGTGTTGTAACGGCCATGATGAAGCACATCTCCTTCCGCTGGCTCTTTCGGAATCTGATCAACCAGTACCGGATCTTCGCTGCCTGGCCCCTCGATCAGCACTGACCGGGAACGAATGCGTACGGGCTCCCCCGGTACCACCGTCAACACCAGCTCGGCCAGCCCATCCGCGTTTTCGGTGACTTCGAATGTGATCACCGGATTGTAGTACCCCAGGGCCCGAATGGCCTGTTCAACCTGGGCTATCGCCGTGGAGGCGTAACGGCGCAGGCCATCGGCTGAGCGGCCTTCTACCTCACCCACAAAAATCCGGGCATTGTCTCTCAAGTCACTGTGATCGCCCTCAACCTCAACCCTGACCTGACTGGCATGGCTGGCAGACGCGCTCAACAGCACCGCAAGCCCGGTCAGCTTCAGGATTCTCTGTATGTGATGTCGGGGTAACAGCATGCGGTGTTTGGGTTTCCCACCTGGATGATTGACGAATCCCTGAGTCAGGGGGTGAGTTTACCGATAGCGGATGCGCGCTTCTACGCCTGGCGCGCCAAAATCACAATTGACCACAATGCCATCAGGGAATGCTACACCTGCCAATGGCCATTGTGACCTACGGAGCCATGCTCGGTTCCACGTGGTGCGATCAATCAGACAACCTCAGGAGTTCAGCGTGACCAGGGATCCAATCGGACTTGCACTCTCGATCATGAACCGGATATCCGGCAACCCTTTGCTCGATCGACTGGGCTTGAGATCTCCACTTGAACGTACGGCATACCAAGGCACTCGGACCGGTTTCCGGACCATTGCCCTGGCGGGCCGTGAGTTCAAACGGGTTCGCAACTGGCTACCCCGGAAGCGACTGCCACCCGGGGCCCCAGGCGACCTGTTTGACCTTAGCCTGGACGACGACCAGCAAATGATTGTCGACAGCCTGAAACGCCTGGCCCGGGATGTCCTCAGGCCCGCAGCCCAGGAGGCCGACGAACAGGGCCGATTGCCTGAAGCCGTTAAACACGAGGCCGCTGCCCTTGGCTTGCCCATGTACGCGGTACCCAGCGAATTCGGTGGGGTGGCCGAACAGCAGTCACCGGTGACCAGCGTGCTGATTGCTGAGCAACTGGCCTGGGGCGATATGGCTCTGGCAATTCGGCTACTGGCACCCTTCAGTGTCGCCCAGGCGATCAGTTGCTGGGGCAATGGAGAGCAACAGTCCCGCTATCTGCCGGCCTTCTGCGAGGATACGCCTCCGGTGGCCAGTCTCGCCATTGACGAACCAACGCCGCTGTTTGACCCAATGCAACCATCCACCACGGCTACCGAGACCGACCAGGGCTACCGGATTAACGGCGAAAAATCGTTTGTGATTGCAGGCGCCGAGTGCGAGTTGTTGCTGGTCTCGGCTGCCCTCAATGGCACACCCCGGGTCTTTATTATTGAAACCACTGGCCTAAACCTGGCAATAGCGGATACCCCGGGGATGGGGTTGCGCGCGGCGGAGGCCACCTCAGTCCGGTTCGACAACCTGGACGTACCGGCCGACGCACTGCTCGGCGATGACGATTTCTGTTTTCAGGCTTTCATCGACAGAGCCGCCCTGATGCGCTGCGGCCTGGCCATCGGTACAGCGCAGGCCGTGCTGGATTATGTCATTCCCTACTGTAACGACCGTCAGGCCTTTGGCGAGCCTATCAGCCACCGGCAATCGGTGGCGTTCATGATCAGCAATATGGCCATTGAGACCGACAGTATGCGCATGCTCACCTGGCGCGCCGCCAGTAGGGCCGAAACCGGCCGAAGCTTCCACCGGGAAAGCTGCCTGGCCCGTTTGCTATGCAATGAGAAAAGCATGGAGATTGGAACCAACGGTGTCCAACTGCTCGGTGGCCACGGCTTTGTCAAAGAACACCCGGTAGAGCGCTGGTATCGGGATCTTCGCTCCACCGCCACTCACCATGGCGGCGTTCACGCCTGACACCAAGGACATTCGCTATGAATCTCGACATTCCTGGAAAGTTTGCACCGATTGTTCATCAGGCCCAACAGGTGGCCCGGGAAGTTTTCCGACCGATTTCCCGACATTATGACCGCGCCGAGCACGCCTATCCCAAGGAACTGGATATGTTCGCCTCCATCATGGACGGCATGAACGATGGCGCGGCCGATGGTGGTGCTGGGGCTGGCCGCCTGGCCCGGTCCGCCGGAGACACCGGCACCGGCAACCAGAATGGCACCAACATGAAAACCGTTCTGGGTCTCACGGAACTCTGCTGGGGCGACGTTGGCCTGGCTCTGTCCATCCCTCGCCAGGGTTTGGGTAACTCCGCCATTGCCGCCGTTGCCAACGAGCAACAGCTTCAACGGTTTGGCAAGACCTGGGCAGCCATGGCGATCACCGAACCCGGTGTCGGTTCGGATTCCGCCGCCATTCGGACGACGGCCACCAAAGACGGCGACCACTATATTATCAACGGTGAGAAGATCTATGTGACCGCCGGTGAAAGGGCCAATGCCGTTGTGGTCTGGGCCACACTCGACAAATCCCAGGGCCGGGCCGCGATCAAGTCGTTCGTGGTGGAGAAAGGGACACCAGGAATGACCGTGGAGCGACTGGAGAAGAAACTGGGAATCCGCGCCTCAGACACAGCCGCTATCCGTTTTCACAATTGCCGGGTTCCCAAAGAAAACCTGCTGGGTGATCCCGAGATCAGCGTGGACAAAGGCTTTGCCGGCGCCATGCAAACCTTTGACAACACCCGACCGGTGGTCGCTGGAATGGCCATCGGAGTGGCTCGGGCCGCCCTGGAGCGCACTCAGGAAATTCTGAAGACAGCAGGATTGGACCTGGCCTACCAGCAACAAAGCTGGACAACCACCGCCGCTGTCCGGGAACTGCATTTGCTGGAAGCGGAACTGGAGGCCGCCAGACTACTGACGCTCAGAGCCGCCTGGATGGCCGACAACGGCCAACCCAACTCCAAAGAAGCGTCCATGGCCAAAGCCAAGGCCGGCCGGGTGGGTAACCAGATCACGCTCCGCTGCGTAGAGCTGTGTGCATCACTGGGGTACCAGGAAACGGAACTGCTCGAAAAATGGGCCCGGGACTCCAAAATACTCGACATTTTCGAAGGCACCCAGCAGATCCAGCTTCTGATCATCGCCCGACGATTACTCGGAAAGTCGTCCTCCGAGCTGAAATAAGCTAACCTGTCAGGGACTTATATTATGCCCCTGACCAATGACAGGTAGCCCGGATGCTCAGGATTAACCGCGAAAACCTTCGGTCCAGCCATCAGTTGATCTGGTTCCTTATCGATTTCCTGATGCTGGGCCTACTGATCATCAACCTGGCCTTTATCATCTGGGATTCGATATACAGTTTCGTTGCGGTTCAGAACCTGCTGGAAGAAAACCTCCCCGCCGTCAATGCGATCTACCAGCCGATCCATGAACGCTTTATTTTCTATGATCTGATCTTCGTCTCCATCTTCCTGACCGAGTTTTTTGTCCGCTGGGGCTACTCCGTCAAAGCCAAGGTCTACGACCGCTGGTATTTCTACCCGTTCATACACTGGTACGATCTGGTGGGCTGCATCCCCGTTGGCGGCTTCCGCTTCCTGCGGGCGCTGCGGATCATTTCGATCATCTACCGCCTGCACCAATACAAGATCATCGACTTCACCAGCACTCGCTTGTACCAGTTTGTGTCGTTCTACTACGAAGCCTTCATGGAAGAGTTATCAGACCGGATTGTTCTGAAGGTTCTGAGCGGCGTTCAGGATGAGGTAAAGCGTGGTTCGCCCCTGTTCGAACGTATCCAGGCTGACATTCTGTTCCCGAGACGGTCCATGTTGTCGGATTGGTTATCGGAACGCGTCGCCCTGGCTGCGCAGCACGGCTATATTCCCAATAGAGGTGCCCTGCGAGTCTATCTGGAAGACCGTGTAGACAACGCCCTGAAGCAGAATCTTGAACTGTCGAGACTGAAATACCTGCCGGTGGTTGGCCCAACCATACAGGACACGCTGGAAAATGCCGTTGGCGATATTGTTGCAAACGTGATCCACCAGATCCTGGAAGATCTGGCGTCTTCCAGCAATCACGCTTTTATCGAAGATATTGTGAACGTGATGCTGCCGGAGCCGGGAGAAGAGAAAGGAGCAGACCAGGAACAAGAGGCGTTGATCAACCTGATTCTGGAAGTCATTGACGCCATCAAGGACCAGGTACGAGTGAAACACTGGCGGGCAAACCTGCCGTAATCTGTCCCCCCGGACAAATACCTTCAGAGCTTGCGGATAATAGCCTCACACAACTGGTCCTGATTGAAGCCCTCCCCTTTTATGGTCAGGTCTGCATAGCGGGTGTAAAGCGCGAAACGCTCCTCGAACAACTCGGCCAGAGACTGGTCCGGCCGCCGTGAAATCCCCCGAAGGCTGTAATCGCCAATACGGTGAATCACCGTCTCCAGTGAAATGTCCAGGAACACCACAGTACCGTTGCGCTTCAAATGCTGCATTGCAGCATCACTGTACACTGCACTGCCGCCGGTACTGATCACCTGATTGTGAACGTCCAGCGCCAGCAGCACCTGCTCCTCGATCTGACGCAAGGCCACATAGCCGTCCTGATCAACAATCTCCTGCAGGGTACGGCCGGCCTGCTCCTGAATCAGCAGGTCGGTGTCGATGAACCCCATGCCAAGGCGCTTGGCCACCAGCACACCAATGGTGCTTTTGCCACTGCCGGGCATGCCGATGAAAATCAGATTGCGGCCAGTAGGATCCAACATCACACCCGATCCTCCGCCGCATGGCAGGCGGCTGCGGTAAACAGGACATCGGTGGAGGAATTCAGCGCCGTTTCGGTGGAATCCTGCACCACGCTGATTACAAACCCGATGGCCACCGCCTGCATGGCAACCTCGGCGGAGATGCCGAACAGACTGGTAGCCAGAGGAATCAGCAACAAGGAACCACCTGCCACTCCGGACACGCCGCAGGCTGCAACCGCGGATACCACGCAAAGCAGCAGCGCCGTTGGCAAGTCAACCGGAATGCCGAGCGTATGGGCTGTGGCCAGGGTAATCACCGAGATGGTAATGGCTGCTCCGGCCATATTGATGGTTGCCCCCAGCGGGATAGAAATCGCGTAGGTGTCCGGGTCGAGTTTCAGGCGCTCACACAGGTTGAGATTGACCGGAATATTGGCGGCCGAACTGCGGGTAAAAAAGGCGGTAATCGCGCTCCCCCGCAGGCAGGTAAACACCAGGGGGTACGGGTTCCTTCGTGTGTAAGCAAAGACGATCAATGGATTGGTCACCAGCGCCACAAACAGCATGCAGCCCACAATCACGGCCAGCAAATGACCATACTCGAGCAGGGCCGCCACACCAGACTCCGCCAGGGTATTGGCGACAAGGCCAAAAATGCCCAAAGGTGCCAGCCGGATGACCAGCTTCACGATACCGGAAACAGCGTCAGACAAATCGTTCAGAACCGACCGGGTAGCATCGCCGGACTGTCGCAACATCAACCCAAGGCCGATAGCCCAGGCCAGAATGGCAATGAAGTTCGCATCCATCAGTGCCGTGACCGGATTGGTAACCACACTCAAAACCAGGTTCTGCAGAATCTCAACAATGCTGCCCGGCGGATTGCCGGCCACTTCCGGCACATCCAGAGTAAGCTCAGAGGGGAACACAAAGCTGGCAACAACGGCCACCACAGCGGCCAGCAGGGTGCCAACCACATACAGCAACAACACCCCGCGAATGTGGGTAGGTTGCCCCTTCTGATGGGCAGCAATAGCCGACGCCACCAGTACAAATACCAGAATCGGCGCCACGGCTGTCAGAGCCGAAATGAATAATTGCCCAAGCAGCGATACTGACCGCGCCGCCTCTGGCGCAACAATGGCCAACAGTATGCCGGCAAAAATGCCGATGGTAATTTGGGGGATCAAGCCCATTTGCAGTAACGGGCGGAGGAAAGCGGGCAGCCGGCTGGACATGTAAAAGCTCCTGTTTGTTGACTAAGGGGCCGTCCACCAGGCGGGCACACCCATCGGCGACCTTCAGATCGGTAAATCGTATTTTTTGGATACAAAAAGCAAAAAGGCAGATCAGTTAGTACTGATCTGCCTTTTTTATTGGTAGCGGGGGCTGGATTCGAACCAACGGTTATGAGAAGGACAGCGATAGCGACTTATAAATAGTCGCTAAAATACCTAAGATTGCATTAAATCACATGATAAGTGATGATTGCTCATAATTTCGCCATGGCATTAAGAGCAATCAATGACAAAAGAAGTGGCGCAGGATTGGCACAGATCTTCGGTGGCTGTTGCGGACAATATGACCTTAAGGCTCGGAGAGCGCTTTGGTGACCTGTGTCATTGGGCGGTAGATCAAGGACTGGAGTTTCCGGTCGAGCTGAGTTTCCACATCCTAGGCTTAGACGAGTTCACGGTTGGCTTTGAAAACCTGGTGCAGGAGTTACGGCATCCTGAATCCGAGTCCATCCTCTCAGACTGGTCATTCAACCCAGTTGTCCACGAGCTGAAGAAATTCGCTGACGGGTTTGCCTCTGATTCAAGGTTACCCAAACTCTACCCCAGCATTGGGCACGGCGGGGGTGCTAAGAGGAACAAGCGACAGTTCAAAGATCTCGCAAGCCGAACTTTTTTGTTGAGCTTGATTGTTAACCCGCTGGCCGTTAACACGGATGAGGAAGTCTTTTGTAATCGACGGCGCTTGCGGATCTGGCTCATTGTTCATGCAGCTATTCGGCTCATTGATTTTGGTTGTGTTGCAGATACCTCTGTTAGCAGTGCGGCCAGGTTCTTACAAGCCGACTCGCTCGACAGTCGTTGGGCATTGATTGACGAGTTGCTGGGTAGAACAAAGAAGCTGATCGGCTCCGCTCCACATTCCTTTGAGAACTTCACCTCTGCAATGGAGAATGCGGCAGGTGTGATGAGGGAAGTAAAGTCTCGCCCGAAAAGCCATAACGAATTTCTCAATGCGATACTCTCCATCGCAAGTGGCTCGTGTCGCCAAATCGAATCGCGAACTTCAGCAAAAACCACTGCGATTCCCCTCCATTTAAAATCCAAATCCTCCCCGATTGATGAGTTGCCGTTCGAGTCTGGAGACTCGGCGTACAGTGTTATCCCCTCGGTTTCTGATGACGATGAGGGCGAAACCTTTTCGTACGTCACCGAAGTTGATCCAACGGATAGTGCGGCCCAGCAAACTCTCAGCTCCGGAAGTGTGTTCATGCAGACGATGGAGCTGGCCCATTATCTGCCGTGGACCTGGGATCGCCTTTTGCCTCCTGAGGTTCAGTTGGTCGAGTCCTGGGTTGAGCGCACATTGCAAACGATGGACAGGAGAGACCGGTTTGGCGGTGTTCTGGTTTGGGCAGCCATGCAGTTATCTCGGTCACTTCAGCTGGTTGAGCGAATACCAATTGGAACCGAGATGGCCGATGAATGGAGTCTGAGCCCAGACTTCATGTTTCTGAAGCGGCGATCGCCGAGACGCCACAGTGCGTGGCGTCCTGATGAGGTTAGTCGGAATCTCGTCGAGCCATTCCGTGACGATCTAACCATCATCGTTCCAGAAAGGATTAAGCAGTCCCTGGAGTGGGTGGTTGATGCTAACGAGTCTAGTACGGAGCTAACCCTAGGGGCGGTTTGGAATAGGCTGTCGGAGATCAAGCTGGAAACCTGGTTCAATGGCCAGGCTGAGAAGCACTTTCCTCGGGTCACCAGCGCAAAGTTGGCGCAATGCAAAGGTCAGCAGTTATTCGGTCGAAGCGGAGACTTCAGCTTTTCACGGTTGTTAGCGTCACACCCGAGAAGCGCACTTCCGGGAGCTTGTAGCTATGCCACTTGGGACGTTAAAGCGATCGAAAAAGGCTTACAGCTAGAAGTAACGCAAGGGCCCAACGAGCAAGACTCCATTCATGTGATGGGAAGTCTTCTGGCCCCGCTTGAGTCGGTTCTGTCCGAGGAAATTCAGAAAGCCACGGAAAAGCTCGAGCAAGCAAGTGGGCGTGGGCTTGTTTTTTATCACAATACGCTGGCCCAATACGTTGTAACGGCACTTTATGCTGCAAGCGGCGCCCGCCCGCTGAGGGATCCATTTGAATCGATTCGTCACTTCTCGTTCGCGTGCCATTGCGTCTACATCAACGACAAGAATGATGAAGGGCTCCATAACGGTCGTTTGGTGCCATTACCGCAGGCTGCGATGGAGCTGCTGGCACTCTATCTTGGTCATCTGAACCACTTGAGTCAGGCTATCGGTACCCACCGTCCAGAGTTGGCGGAGCAAATAGCCGACATGGTCCAGGGGCGCCCGGCCACGCCAAGCATACCGTTGTTTTTTCTTCTTGATGATCATCTTCGCTGGCACTCCATGGCTGATGCAGCTGACCTGGGTTGTTCGCTGTTCGACTGGGGTCTGCCCAATAACTTGTTTCGCCATAGGTATGCCCAGCGGCTATTGAAAGAAGGGGTTGACCCGGAAGTCATCGAAGGGTGGATGGGGCATGCGGAACGCGGGGCGGCAAGTTATGGTGATTTTTCCGCCCGCTGTTGGGCAGAAGACGCAAAGCACTATCGCGAAGTGATTGAACAGGTGGTTCGTTCACTGCCCTTTGCGCTTCCAGCATCAGTCCAGGAGCCGCCCCTGCTGTTTCTAGCCGAAACCCCACCAGGAAGCTATAGAGAGCCCGAAATGTTTGGGCAGAGAGCCAGAGCCCGTGAGCGAAAGAAAAAACTCAAAGCCGCGATTCAACAAGCGCGGGCAGATATTGAGCTGATCCTGAATGGGCGATCACTCAACGAAATCAGTGATAACGAACTGGTCCGGCTGAGTACCCGGATGCTGTTGAGAGAAAACCACTTGCCGCATCCGCAGGCCAGCGTTCGTTTTCGGGTCTTTACCAAGCTCATGACAAAACCCGAGCAAGAGACCGATTCTATAACTGAAACTGAGCCCGAAGGTGGCGACCAGAAAGTACGGGATGGGGCGCTGGCCTCTGGCGCAGCAAGACAGAAAATACTGAAAAAACGGCTCATCAAGGTCAGCGATGAGCGATCGTTGATAAACCCAGACATTGCAGCGTCTCTGACGGTGTATGGCCATTTGCAACACTGGGCTGAGTTAACCAACAAATCCTCGTTTAAGGCGGCGCTATCGAAATCCCGAGCCCTTTGCGTGGGAACCGTGCTGTTGTCAGTGGAAAAGCGACTCGGCTACCAGCAGTTATTGCTCGATGTGATCAAGGGCGATAATTTTCGTCTGATACAACACAGGCGTCAGTATTTCTTTGAGTATAGCGAAACGCTTACGGCGGATGATTTCGTTTTGCCGGTTCAGAGGCTTGAGGTCAGTTTTAAGGTTGCCAGCTTGCTGGCCCACGGGCGGGGTAAGAAGAATGATGTCACTCTGCCGGCTCCTAGAGATATCATCGAATTCAAGGGCCTGTTGGCGATCTATCATGACAACCATTCAGGTCATCCTGATCCATCAATGTTGGAACTGATTGACTGGCTGTGCAATGTCATCAATCAATCCAACCTAGCTGATATGCCTGGCATCGTTGCGGCAGCGTTGAGTGACCGCGCGCCACCCACCAGTGTTTCTCTATGGGATTTCGCCCGCATCCTTCATGACCGCGTTATTGATTTGCCAAGTGACGAGGCTCAGGCTGCCGAACTTCCGTCAAGACTTCCTGCGCGCCTACGAGATCAGGAAACCGATAAGACGCGACTCCAGGAAAACGCAAAAACCTTCACGCAACTCGTCACGGCGGCATTGAATGATTATGAGCCGCGACAGTCCAAAGCCCTTGAGTGCGATAATAGTATTCAAACGATTTGCGAGAACTATCGCGGCTTGATCAGCCCGAGCATTATTCTCAGTGGACTATGGATTGCCGATCATGCTCGGCGTGGAAAAGCGAAATGGCGAAAGAGATTTGATCCTTTCGCCAGGAACACGCTGACGACGTATTGGAGCTTGTTGTCCCCGGCGGTTAGGGGCTTGCTGTATGACGTTGATTTGGTGGGCCTCGACAGCGATGAGATCACGGAACTGTGCGCCGAAATGCTGGAGTACAAAACTCTAACATCCCGGTACACCGGAGCGTTCGGGAAAAGACTCAAGGATTTTTTTAATTGGGCCTCACGGTACGGCGTGGCCTCGCCTGAGTGGGATGAGCTGGATATCACCAGTGATTATCGGTCGGTGAGCCCTGGGCTAATTACTGAAACTGAGTACCAGGCTGCGCAACAGGTCATTCAGGAAGACGGTAGTCTGGAGGTCGATGATAAGAGGATGCTGGGATTTGTTCTTCTCCTGACCTACCGTTTTGGCTTGCGAGCCAAGGAGGCAATCAATCTATTGCGCAGAGATTGGTGCGAAGATGAGCGGTTCCACTGGGTCCTGGTTCAAAATAACCAGTACCGGAAATTGAAAAGCAAACCAAGTCGTCGTGCTGTGCCTTTGCTTTTCACGCTGTCTGAGATCGAGCAAGATCTCATTGATGGTGTTCTGGCCCGCTATCAAACGATTGCCTGGCCAGAAACCAATCGGCCCATTCTCTGTGAGACCTCGGACAAAGGGGTTCCGGTGCTCACCAGTCTTGCGCCGCGGATATCCGAGGCGTTGATTCGTATTCTTCGCAGTGTCACGGGCAATCCCACACTGGTTCTTCATCACTGTCGCCACAGTTTTTACAACCGGATTGTTCCAGCGCTGTTCGGCCTCGATAGCCCTCTGTCGAATAAGCTAACTGACGTCCTCGATCATCCTGCCTTGAAACGTTTGATACTGGGTGAAGCGGATGGTGTCTCACGTCGAAGTGCAATGGCTGCAGGCCGCTTGATGGGGCATCGCTTTCCGAGTACAGGGCTCAAAAATTACTGTCACCTGGTGACGGATTGGATCGATCGGTTGACTCCGGTAGTCCACCAGCGAGCCCGCAAGTTAGCCGGCGTTGTTCAAATTTCCGAACTGCCAACGAGACCGGCAACGGCCTCTCCGGAAATGGTAGCTGCACTGGATTACCCGGCCCCTACGTTAGGTGCCCTCTTGAGAACACTTCGGCTTGTGGGGTTGGGGCAACGCTACGAGCGGGCCGCAGAGCTCATGAAGATTCATCCTAACGTTCAGGCGCAGTTGAAGTCCCTCATCAACCTAGCAAACAATCGCATGAGGTTCAGCTCACCCACTGACAAAAACGTAAAACTGAAGGGTGAGGATTGTCCTAATGCTCTGCTGGAGACCCTTTCGGATCAAGCCTGGAGTAGATTGATCCATCACGCTGAGTCTTTAAGTGAAGAAAAGGTCCTTGGTTGGAGCGGTGTCTCGGCCGATTACCTGGATGAACTTCGCTACATGGTGAGCCCAAATCGCCAGCTGCTCATGTACCAGGCTTCACATTTCGCATTGGCAAAACACGTTACGGATTTGTTTCAAGTACCGAGTAGTCAATTTAAGGTTGTTGCAAAAAATGGACACGCGGAGATCATGACCGAAATGCGGGCTGCTGGTTTCGATGTGCTTCCGGACTCCTCAATCAGATTCAACCTGGATGGCTTTCCAGTGTATATGAATGATCGACGCACGAATGCTCGCGTGACCGACTATGGCGGCCTGATACTCTCGCGATCTAAGACTGGAATTGTGCGCAATTCGTTTGAGCTCGCTCTGGCATTTCTCGCTGTCGGTGTACTGATCCAAATAGACCCCGGCACCATCAGTACCGCCCAGGGCGACAGTCAGTGGCGCTCTACAGCGCCAACTGACTGCTAGCGATTTTTGTCTGAACCTCCCCCTCGGTAACTGGCCGGATATCCTTCACGTAGCGTCTGACAACGCCTCTGAGGTCTTGTCTCTTGCACACGGTTACCTCAATAGCCTTGATGGGCGCGAGAAAAGCTTCAGCAGCGATGCGCAGCTGGTTTTCCTGTTCAGCGGTGTATGTGTCTGTGCGGTCCGTCTGAGGTTGCCCCATATCGTTGAGCTTCCGAAGAAAGATGGATAAATCGTCCGCTTTGATCCCATCGGATAGTGCCAGAAAAACCTCGTCACTCGAGTCTATGACCTCCGATAGGGCCGGTTTGATTTTGCCCTGAATGGGAAGTGATTGGAGACCTGAATTGGGAAACGAACACTCAAACGGTGCGGTGATTGTCTGATTTTTATGTTGTCGACGGTACTCTGTGGCTGCCGCCCCCACAAACTTGCGTTGCTGGGCGGTAAGATTGCTCGAGGGCGGTGAGAAAATATCCGCTCCGAACTCCAGAATTGACGAGGTAAACTCTAACAGTACCTGACGCAGCTGCTCTATCGTATAATCGCCGACGTGCCCTGATGCCGAGTTTACGAGGAGAAGGATAAAAAATGGGTCTGCCGGATCCCAAGCTTCTATTAAGCAGTCTTGGGATGTAAATGTCAGTTCGTTCTCCAACATGAACGTTTCGGCATAATCCTCAAATAACGCACGCACCCCTCCGAGGAAATTATCGAGCGCAGGATTTTTGGTGCGCTTCCGATTAATACGGTACACATGATCTGAAAGTGGACTAAAGGCGCTGTTTTTTAGTCGGATGGACGTTATGATGCTTCCTAACGAATGAAGTTCCTGCATGCATGATCCTCAACATTGGTAAACTTGGGAACACTTTGAATTTTCGTCTGTGTATAGACTTTTAACACACGCAGTGAGCCCACTGAGGAGTGGACGGCCATACGCAGGCGTTCTTGTGTCGTTTTGGAAACTTTGGGGTTTTTCCGCACATTTTTATGGGATGTCGAACATCGAATGCAGCAATGTTGAACGGTGTCATTCCCAATCTGCTATGGATAAAACTGCTAAATTTGGGCGAAGATCAGGATTGAAGGCCTCCCTCCGATGGATGATCCCGCAGAGAAGACTGGCAACATCGAAAACTACATCCGGCATTTAGCCCGGCAGAATGGCGTGACTTATCAGCGACTACCTGATGACGACATTGCCACGGTTGCCACTCGCCTCACAGGCGACGAAGTTGTCACTGACGATGTTGAGGATCTGATTGTTGCTCTGCGCAGAGCCAACGTGATCAGTGGCGAGCAGATGGTGGAATTGCTAGGTCGTTATTTGCGAAACACCTACAGCTCCTGAGGAGTGGTTGGGTCCCATACAAACTTAAGCGGCGTTGTGCCTATTAAGGCCCGAATGGGGAATACTGCGATCGATCTTCTCGGACGCTCGTGTCCCATTTTACAAGAGCTCATTTTTCGTGGACGTGCCTTAAGAGAAGCCAGGAATTGTCGGCAGGTGTCATCTCTGCCAGAGAATAATGCCATCCCGTGCGACGGCATGAAGCAGTTCAGGATTGGAGTAGTTGTCTGGATTACACCACTCACTCTCCCAAACCGGCAGGGCCTGAATCAGAACGCCGGTTTCAGTGAGCACATCAAACGCCAGGGCAGCCATCGCCAGCTTGGTATCTACGAAATCACCGGGCTGTCCAACCAGAATAACCGCTACGTCCGCGTCGCTTTCGTCGTGATAATCGCCTCGGGCTCGGCTGCCAAACAGGATCAGTTGAACGGCGTCGAACTGATCGGTCAGTTTGTCGCAAAACACCAGAACCGCATTCCGGATGTCCACCTGGTCACCCATCACAGTTTGTTCCAGGCCGACCGATGTTGCCTGATCCCACTCCCGAACTGCCTCCGGCATGGGCGCGTTTAGATCACACTGGGCTATGAGGTCATCCAGGTGACAGGTCTTCTTCTCTGTCATGACGTTACCTCCGGTGGCCTCGGCGACCATGGATTACCGCGGCTGGCAGCCTTTTGGTTTCTGTATTGGAGAACCGGTCCAGCGTCTGATATTCGCCATCCCACTCCTGAGCACGCCGGTACCGGACAACCTGTTCGGGGGTGAGCTCGACAATGTCATCAAAGCCAGTTTCGTAGCCCTCAACGAGCACTGGCGTTTCTGACGGTAGCTTTTGTAGCTGTGCGATCAGTTCTTCGGCTGTCATTCTGCGTCCCCTATTGAACGTTGGCCACCTCCAAGATCAATCACGATCGGCGAGTTCCGCGGCTCATACCGTGCGTTGCAGGTGCTTGCATTGATCAACTTTGCTTGTCCCTGCTGGTATTCCCCGTAGCCTTCATGGATGTGGCCAAAAATGTGTACTTTGAGTGCAAGTTCCTGAATGCGATCAAGGAGGTCAGCACAACCAACGTTCTGGCTTTTGAACCCCATATTGGCTTCGTCACCAATGCCTCTGGGTGGCCCATGGGTGATCAGCACATCAGTATTGTCCGGGATGAGCCGCCATTTCTGGTTTAGCGGTTCGCCCCGCTCCAGCATAAACGCCCAATCCATGAACGTGGGTGTCCAGGGAGAACCCCAGAGTCGGACACCTTCGATCTCGACCCCGCTGTCTTGCAGATAAATGGCGTTGGTCAGGGCTTGCCGTGCCAGTTCCGGGGTTTCCTGGAAGGCCCAGTCGTGGTTGCCAGCAATCACGATTTTATACCGGTGCGGCAGCGTTCCCAGCCAGTCGTTAAAATCTTCGATGTTCTCCAGCGTGCCTTGCCCCAAACAGTCACCCGCATGAATGAACACATCGCCGTCTGGGATCTCGGGGATTCGCCAGTGCAGACTGTGGGTATCTGATATGCAGACCAGCTTCATTCGGAGATCTCCGGTGGAGTTAACAGTTCAGATTCCAAAGACCAATCCATAAACGGTAACAGCCTCACGATATTGCGGGCATCGTCTAACCCGCGATGGTGGTTGCCCTCAAAGGTCAGGTCGTGGAATGCCAGGGCACTGCTCAGCCCGGTCTTTTTCTTTTGGCCCGTGGTACGGCGCCACAGTCTTTTGAGGTTCAAGTGTGGGTAGTTCAATAGCAAAGGCCTGGCATCGTCTAATTGGCTTTGAGCCAACAGATGCAGGCGATCGTAGTTCCCCCAGCTGCACCACAGGAAATCCTCCGACGGGCTTCCAAGCCATTCGTTCAGTAACTGAATTGCCCGTGGGAAATCCGGCGCCTCAACAACCATCGCCTGCGTGATGCTGGTGAGCTCCGCACAGAATCCACTGAGAACCGGGTATCGAGTGGGGCGCACCAGAAACGACTGGCTATCCAACACCTGCCCTTCCCGGGTGGCCAGCGCACATCCGAGCTCAATGATCTCCATGTTCTCGATGCTCTGTGGCTCGCCATCGGGCGTGCGCTGGTCGCCCCAACAGGTAGCTTCCAGATCGATCACGAGAAGGGTTTCAGGTTTCATCTCTCGGGCACTCGCACGGTGTGGCTGATTTTTGGGCCGTTGCCATCAGACATTTGTGAAGGCGTCACCCGACTTTTACCCAAGATGCCTCAAAAAAATCTCAAATACAATTGTATGCGTTGAGCATACTTGTTGATTTTATTGGCTTTTTCAAAAAATCATTTGTAGATTTTTTTTGCCGGGCGGCCTATCGTTAAAGGAGCATTTTCTGGCGCGCCCATCGTTGGCGAGAGACCGAAAAATGATTCCGGATGGAGATAAAGAATGGTCAAGCGGCTCACAGAGGGCGAATTGCTAAAAGGTCTGAATGCCCACACAGTTCATGCGGATGAGCTGGCTCAGCCCCTTGAGCAGGAGCTCACACCATTGGAAAAGCTCCGTGGGTCGGTGAAGAAGTATGACCACCCGACCGACCCTGTCTGGGATGAGTTCTTTGACAGTGAAGGCGTCAGCGAGGATTTTATGGAGGATCGCGATCAACCGTCGAACCGAGAGCGTGATGAGTGAATAGCCAGTCGCGTCACGAAGGCTCGCTCGTCATTACGGGCATCGAGACCACACCCTTTCACGAACTGCCTTACCAAACCAGTGGCGCTCGGCAACCTCAACGATGCCGGCTGTCCTTCCACCGGGCCTTTGCAAACGGCATTCCGCCGGGCATTCAATCGTTGGTGTTCGTGTCGGATCTGCAGGGCCGCGAAATTGGAGGTGCCAATCGATTGCTTGGTGAGGTCGTCGCGGATGAGTTAAACGCCCTAGTGGAAACTGGCCAGACTCCGCGGCCGGCCGCCATCTTCGCTTGTGGCGATCTTTATGACTACCCGGATTGCCATAAACGCGGCGGCTCGGGGCCCGTGGATGCTGTGTTTGAGGCGTTTACCAGGGCGGCGTCACGCGTGATTGGCGTTCTGGGCAACCACGATGAATTAACCGACCCCCAGCGACTTTCAAATGCAGTCGATCTTCTTGATGGCGATGTTGTTGAGGATGTCTATGGGCTCACCGTTGGTGGCGTGTCCGGTATCGTTGGCGATCCACATCGCAGTCAACGAAGAAGCGCTGAGTCGTTCTTACAGATGACGGAAAGTGTGACGGATCAAAAGCCCGATATCCTTCTGCTCCACCAAGGGCCAACCGACCCGAGTCGCCCGGACCGACGGGGAGATCACGATCTTGAGCTTTCCCTACGTTCTGGTTTTGAGGGCCTGACAGTGTTCGGCCATACACGATGGGAGGAGCCCTGGCTGATTCCGATGGGGGAGGGGCAAGTATTAAACGTGGACGGGAGAGTTGTTGTAGTGGTGCCAAACCAGGACACCGGTGAGCAAGAGCAGGACGAACGGTCTTCTAAAGCGTAAGGTCGATGACAAAGCAGCTGGCGTAGGCCTGGTCAAAAGAGCGGCCACGACAGTCGTAGATTAGAAATTTTTGGTTGTTCCGAAGAGATGGAGATACCCGCTTGCCCAACAACATCAATGCTACCGTGAAATTCCACGACCGTATCGCGGGTAAACTTTCGCGGCGGGGCGGACTTTTCACGTTTCAGTACGATCCAGAATTTCTTGCCGGCGCCTCGGAGCCACTGAGCCTGAGCCTTCCCCTTCAACTCGAGCCATTTGTATCTGACACGCTCCATGGTTTCTTTAGCGGTTTGATCAGTGAGGGCTGGCTCCGGCGGCTACAGTCTTTCTCACAAAAGATTGATGAAACCGACGAATTGCGACTGCTGGTCAACAATGGCCGTGATCTCTCGGGAGCTGTAACCATCGAACCGCTTGAGAACGCACTATCGTGAATTGCTTGACCTGCCTGCAACCGCTCCCTGAAGGCCATTACATTCAGCATCATTCATCCTGCCTGGAAACGCTGTTCGGCAGCAGCACACTCAATATCGAGCTGGCCGCGGACAGACGAGCGCTCACACAGTCCCTGCCATCGTTTGCTTCGGGTTATTCAATCGCGGGCGTCCAAATGAAGTGCCATCTCACCATCAACGATGGCGGGCTTAACCTGGCTGACGTGGGCGGAACTTTTATCCTCAAGCCATCGCCGGAACGGTACCCTTTTGCGGCCGAGAACGAGCACGCCTCAATGGTGCTGATGAGGAACCTTGGATTCGACGTGCCACCGTGCTCCCTCCTCTCATTGGGCGACGGCCACAAGGTCTTCGTCATTCGACGCTTCGACAGAACAACTGATGGTAAAAAGATCCACCAGGAAGACGCGATGCAGGCACTTGGGGCTTCTAACCTGCGATCTGAGAACAAATACACCGCCGCTAGCTATCAGGTGGTACTAGAGCTGGCAATTAAACATGGCGGTTTGCCTTCCGGCCTGGAGCTTTTCCGCAGGTTGGTCTTTAGCTACCTCATTGGCAACGACGATCATCATATGAAAAACATTGCCTTCGTGAAACAACCATTCAGATTGGCTCCGGTATACGATGTTCTTGCCTCGTCCTTGTTCTCGAATTCACCTCTGTCGTCGACCATGGCTCTAAGTTTTTTGACCCATGGCGAACCGGAGTACTTACAACAAATGGGAAATGGGTTTTATTCCGGCGGGGACTTCGTTCAATTGGCCGAGGCGGCCGGGCTGGATGCGCCAGTAGCTCGAGAAACCATCCTCAATCTTGTCGCAAAAATTAAAGCTGAGGCACCAAAAACAGTTCAGACCTCCCTCATGCCACCAGACATGAAAGATCATTATTTAGATCTGGTTAAACGCCGCGCACGGTTCGTCGAACTTTTAGATCTCGGATAACAGCCCTTGCGCATACCGTTCCCAAACTCAGGATCCGGATTTCTCCAACTCTGGGTAGACCTAAATAGGGGACCGGGTTCATTCGGCGTTTCCTGAAGGCCCAGGACCGGATTATTTCTCGATGCGTTAGACGCCGCAGAAAGGTAAGAAAGGCCTACATATACCCTTCGAAGCACACTTCTCGATCTTGCGATCAATAAAGACCGCCTGCCAGCCCCGCTGAAGCTGTCAGAAAACGGGCGCTTTGCCACCTACTATGCTCCGTTTGAGTTCGTTAACAGTTCAGCCAAGGTGGTCATTTGCGGGATTACCCCTGGTATTCAACAAGCAGTGATTGCGCTACAAACCGCAAAGGAAGGACTCCAAGCAGGTCTGCCGACTGGCGAGATACTCGAACGTGCCAAACACTCAGCCAGTTTTGCCGGAGCAATGAGACGCAATCTGACGGAAATGATGGACTTCATTGGGCTACAGCGCTGGCTGGGTTTGAAGAGTTGCGGAGACCTATTTCAAACTCGACAGGACCTGGTGCACTTCACCTCCGCATTGCGGAATCCAGTTCTTGATCAAGGGAACAATTTCTCGGGCGGCCGAGCCATGATTTCAAGCAGCTACCTTTGGGATCAAATCCAGACCGGTCTCGTGACGGAGATCAAATCGTTGCCTGAAGACTGCGTGTTCATTCCTCTCGGCCAGGGTGTCGATGCCGTATTCGAGAAACTTGCCAGTGAAGGGTGTAGTGGTTCAATGATTCCGGACACCAATGTAGGTGGTAAGATCGCCACCATAAGCGAGGTGTCTGATGACCAGAAAACGACGTTCCTTTACTCCTGAGTTCAAACAGGAAGCAGCCAGCTTGGTGCTGGATCAAGGTTACACCATTGCCCAGGCTTGTACGTCCTTGGGCGTAGGTGAAAGTGCTTTGCGGCGCTGGGTTCAACAGCTGACGGATGAGCGAGAAGGCATTACCCCAAAGGGGAAAGCTTTGACCCCGGAGCAGCGACGGATTCAGGAGCTGGAAGCCCGCTGCAAGCGCCTTGAGATGGAGAAGACCATACTAAGAAAGGCTACCGCTCTCTTGATGTCGGACGACCTGAATCGTACGCGCTGATAGACCAATTGAGTGAGCAAATGCCTGTTGAAATGGTCTGCAATGCGTTCGATATCAGCCGCTCCAGCTATTACGAATACCGCCAACGGCGGAACCATATAGACGTTGAGCGTCTGGCTCTGAAGGCTCAGGTAAACCGCCTGTTCACTAAGAGCCGAAGCTCTGCCGGCAGCAGAACAATCAAGGGCATGCTCAATGACGACGGCGTTGTCATCGGGCGCTTTAAGGTTCGACGATTGATGAGTGAGCTGGGACTGGTCTGTAAGCAGCCAGGCCCTCACGCCTATAAGCAGGCCACCGTTGAGCGACCGGATATCCCGAATCACCTGGATCGTGAGTTTGCGGTAGAGCAGCCCGACGAGGTCTGGTGTGGTGACATTACGTACATCTGGAGCGGCCAGCGATGGAGTTATCTGGCTGTGGTACTGGATCTGTACGCCCGGCGAGTTGTTGGTTGGGCCATGTCATCCAGTCCGGATGCGGACCTGGTTGTAAAAGCTCTGGATCACGCCTGGGAACAGCGTGGTCAGCCAGAGAAAGTTATGTTCCACTCGGATCAGGGAAGTCAGTATGCCAGTCGTAAGTTCCGTCAGAGGCTCTGGCGCTATCGAATGACACAAAGCATGAGCCGGCGCGGCAACTGCTGGGACAACGCCCCGATGGAAAGGCTGTTCCGGAGCCTGAAATCCGAATGGATACCGGCCCTGGGATATCGGAACTTGCCCGAGGCAAAAAAAGATGTAGGTGGCTATCTGATGGACTACTACAACCGGCAAAGGCCTCATACGTTCAACGGTGGCATTTCTCCCGTTGCAGCAGAGGAAAACCTTAAAATACTGTCCGGGATTAGTTGACCACTACAAAAGCCCGAAGGTCTACCAAGGTAAGCCCAATGATTGCCTAACACGAATCCTCGCGAGCCTGTAAACCAAATTGTGTAACTGCCCACGACTGAGTAATCTTTTCAAAAGGATACCATCGTGGGTACACAAGTGGACCAAGAAAAACTCAAAGCTATGGCTGCCGAGCTGGCCGAGGACATCAAGTCTGAAAAAGATCTCGGAGCCCTCACACAGCAGCTGGTCAAGCTCACCGTCGAGACCGCACTCAACGCCGAACTGGATGAGCATCTTGGATACGAGAAGCACGCTCTTGAAGGCCGTGGCACCGGCAACAGCCGTAACGGCTATTCTGCCAAGCGCCTGAAGGGCCAACACGGCGAAGTACCGATACAGGCTCCCCGTGACCGGGACGGCTCCTTCGAGCCTCAGTTCGTCCGTAAAGGTCAGTCCCGCCTGACCCAGATGGATGACCAGGTCCTGGCTCTTTACGCCAAGGGCCTGAGCACCCTGCGTAAACCGCTGAAGGTTGCCACCCATTCCATGTGAAGCCTGCCACCCGGACCGGAGCAAGGCTGCCACCCATCGGAGCGTAGCGACGCGGGGTTTCTCTTCTT